>NZ_JBEXXN010000067.1:0-33343 GCF_040630445.1 Streptomyces sp. NPDC005805 | reverse complement strand
AGACACACATGACGGTGATCTTCGCGAACTCTCAGACCGCGAAGATCACCACCGTCGACTACAAGCAGCAGTTGATCAATTACCCAACACTTTCTTAGCCGCTTCGGGGCCGGCCACCCAGTGGCAGGCCGCCCGGGCGGCCGGGGCCGCGGGCAGGACCGGCAGGTCCGTGGTGCGGCAGGCGCCCGCCACGGCGTCCGCCGCACCGGAGGCGAGGACCTGGCAGCGCGGATGGAACCGGCAGCCGGCCGGGGTGCGGGTGGGGTCCGGGGGCTCGCCCGTGAGGACCACCGGCGGCGTCCCGGACTCGGGCAGCACCGAGAGCAGGGCCCGGGTGTACGGATGCCGGGGCGCGGTCAGGATCTCCTCGACCGGGCCCGACTCCACGATCCGGCCCAGGTACATCACCGCCACCCGGTCCGCGATGTTCCACGCGAGGCCCAGATCGTGGGTCACCACCAGGGCGGAGAGCCCGAGTTCGTCCCGCAGGCGCAGCAGCAGGGCCAGGATCTCGCCGCGCACGGAGGCGTCCAGGGAGGCCACCGGCTCGTCGGCGACGATCAGTTCGGGCTCCAGGACGAGCGCCCCGGCGATGACCACCCGCTGGCGCTGGCCGCCGGACAGCTCGTGCGGATAGCGGAGGAAGAAGCGCTCCGGCGGGCGGAGCCCGGCCCGGGACAGGGCCTCGGCGACGGCGGTGCGCTCGTCGCCGGTGTGGCCGTGGATGCGCAGGCCCTCGGCGACCGCGTCGTAGACGGTGTGGCGGGGGTTGAGGGAGCCGCTCGGGTCCTGGAGGACGAGCTGCACCCGCTTGCGGTACTGCCTGAGGGAACGGGAGCCGTAGGCGAGGGGCCTGCCGTCGAAGGAGACCCGGCCGGCCGTCGGCTCGACCAGGCCGAGCAGGGCCCGGGCGAGGGTGGTCTTGCCGCAGCCGGACTCCCCGACGAGGGCGACGATCTCACCCGGGCCGACCGCGAGGTCCACCCCGTCGACCGCGCGGGCCGCCGGCGCGCCGCGGCGGCCGGGGAAGGTGACGTGCAGGGCTTCGGCGGCCAGCAGGGCGGGCGGGGCCGTGGTCTCGGTCACGGGTGTGTGGCCTCCGTCCGGGTCACGAGCAGACAGGCGGCCCGCCGCCCCTCGCCCGCCGGTGCGAGGACCTGGTCCTCGTGGGCGCAGGCGTCGAGCGCGGACGGGCAGCGGGGGTGGAAGGCGCAGCCGGCGGGGAGCGCCGCCGGGTCCGGCGGGTCGCCCGGCAGACCGCGCGGGGCGCGCCGGGAGGCCGGGTCGCCGATCCGGGGGAAGGCGGCGGAGAGGGCCTTGCCGTACGGGTGGCGGGCGGCCTCGTGGACGGCGCGGGCCGGGCCCTCCTCGACGATCCGGCCCGCGTACATCACGGCCAGTTCGTCGCAGGTGTCGGCGAGGACGCCCAGGTCGTGGCTGATCATCAGCAGGCTGATGTCCTGCTCGGCGACGAGCTGTTCGATCAGCCGGAGGATCTGCGCCTGGATCATCACATCGAGCGCGGTGGTCGGTTCGTCGGCGACGATCAGCCGCGGGTCGCAGGCGAGGGCCATGGCGATCATGACGCGCTGGCGCTGGCCGCCGGAGAGCTCGTGCGGATAGGCGTCGGCGCGGCTCACCGGCAGGCCGACGTGCTGGAGGAGTTCGCCGACCCGGCGGCGGGCCTCGGCGGCGGTGGCGGCCCGGCGGTGCAGCAGGACCGGCTCGGCGATCTGGTCCCCGATCCGGTGCACGGCGTTGAGGGAGTGCATCGCGCCCTGGAACACGATCGACGCCCCCGCCCAGCGCACCGCGCGCAGCCGCCCCCACTTCATGGTGAGCACGTCCTCGCCGTCGAGCAGGATCTCGCCCCGCAGCCGCGCCGAGGGCGGCAGCAGTCGCAGCAGGGCGAGGGCCAGGGTCGACTTGCCGCAGCCGGACTCCCCGGCGACCCCCAGCTTCCGCCCGGCCGCCAGGGTGAGGTCCACCCCGCGCACGGCGGGCACCGCGTCCGGTCCCGAACCGTAGGTGACATGCAGGTCGTTGACCTGGAGTACACTCAACGCGCCACCCCCAGCTTCGGGTTGAGCGCCGACTCGACGGCCCGTCCGCACAGGGTGAAGGCCAGGGCCACCAGGGCGATGGCGATGCCGGGCGGCGCCAGGTACCACCAGTGCCCGGAGGAGACCGCGCCCGCCTCCCGCGCGTCCTGGAGCATCCCGCCCCAGGAGACCACCGTGGGATCGCCGAGTCCGAGGAAGGCGAGGGTCGCCTCGGTGAGGATGGCGCTGGAGATGCCGAGGGTGGTCTGCGCGAGGACCAGGGGCATCACATTGGGCAGCACATGGCGGTTCATGATGTGCCCGTGCCCGCCGCCGAGGGCCTTGGCCCGCTCGATGTACGGGCGGGACTCGACCGCGATGGTCTGCGCCCGCACCAGCCGGGCGGTGGTCGGCCAGCTCGTCACCCCGATGGCGACGATCACCGTCCACATGCTGCGGGACATCACGGTGGCGAGCACGATCGCCAGCACCAGCGCCGGCATCACCAGGAACCAGTCGGTGACGCGCATCAGGACGGTGGCGAACCAGCCGCCGTAGTGCCCGGCGACGATGCCGACCAGGGTCCCGATGGCCACCGACAGGGCCGCGGCCAGCAGCCCGACGACCAGGGAGATCCGCGCGCCCCACACCAGCAGACCGAGCAGGGAGCGCCCGAACTGGTCGGTGCCGAGCGGGAATTCGCCGCTCGGGGACTCCAGGGCGGTGCCGGGGGCGTTCGTCACGCTCTGCACGTCCGAGCCGACGAGCAGGGGCGCGGCCAGGGCGGTCAGGGCGATGGCGGCGAGCACCCCGAGGCCGAACAGCCCGGCCCGGTGGGAGCGGTAGGCCGCCCAGAAGCGGACCGCCGAACGCCGGCGGCGCGCCCGGGCGAGGGCGCGAGCGGACTGCGGGGCGTCGGTCCCGGCCCGCTTCACGGGGGACGTGGGAGTCGTGGTCATCGGCCCACCCGTGGGTCGAGCAGCGGATACAGCAGGTCGGCGAGGAGGTTCATCAGGATCATGGCGCCCGCGAAGACGACGAACAGGCCCTGGACGAGCGGCAGATCGGGCACGCTCAGTGCCTGGTAGAACAGGCCGCCCAGGCCCGGCCAGGAGAACACCGTCTCGACCAGGATCGAACCGGCCGCCACGCGGCCGAGATTGATGAACACCATGGTCACGGTCGGCAGCAGGGCGTTCGGCACGGCGTGGCCGCGCCGTACGGCGTCGTCCCGCAGGCCCTTGGCACGGGCGGTGGTCAGGTAGTCGCTGCCCATCTCGTCCAGCAGCGAGGAACGCATCACCAGCAGGGTCTGGGCGTAGCCGACGGCGACCAGGGTGAGCACCGGGAGGACCATGTGGTGGGCGATGTCGACCACCCGGGCGAAGCCCTCCGTGTCGCCGGACTCCATGCCCCCGGTGGGGAAGAGGCCCGGAATCGGGCCGACGCCCACCGAGAAGGTGATGATCAGCAGCAGCCCCAGCCAGAACGACGGCACCGACCAGAGGGTGAGCGCCACCCCGGTGTTCAGCCGGTCCCCGAGGCTGCCGTGCCGCCACGCGGAGCGGGTGCCCAGCCACAGCCCGAGGGCCGAGTAGAGGAGGACGGCGACGCCGGTCAGCAGCAGCGTCGCCGGCACCTTCTCGGCGATCAGCTCACCGACCGGCGCGCGGAACTGGTACGACATCCCGAGGTCGCCGGTGAGGGCCTTGGCGCAGTAGTCGGTGAACTGCTGCCACAGCGGCTGGTCCAGCCCGAACTGCCGCCGCAGGGTGGCCATCTGCTCGGCGGACGTCGGCATGCCGTGCGTCATCGCCTTCACCGGGTCGCCCGGGATGATCCGGAACAGGAAGAAGCTGGTGACCAGCACGGCCAGCAGGGAGACCGCCGCCCCGCCGAGCTTCCCCGCCGCGTGGACGAGATAGGCGCGGGCGCCGCCCCCGCCGCCCGTGGCGCGGGCCTCGGGGGCCCGCGCCACGTCGGCCGGTGTGCCGGTGGTGCTCGTCGTGCTCATCGACTATTCACGGTCTTCCACGGTGGAACGGCGCCGGATCGCGACGAGGACACCGGCGGCGGCGACCAGGGCGACGGCCGCGCCGATTCCGATGACCACCCCGGTGGAGAGGCCCGAGCCGGAGTCCTCCCCGGCCGCGGCGGGCTCGGCCGACCACCAGCTCCAGTAGCCGTCCTGCCCGTAGATGTTGCCCGCGGCCTTCGGCATCGTCGTGATCGACTTGATGTGGTCGGTACGGTACGCCTCCACCGCGTTCGGATACGCGAGGACATTCATGTAGCCCGTGTCGTACAGCCGGGATTCCATCTCCTTGACCAGCGCCGCCCGCTTCGCCGGGTCGTACTCGACGGCCTGCCGCGCGTACAGCTCGTCGAAGCGCTTGTCGCAGATGAAGTTGTCCGTGGCGCCGGTGTCCTTCGGGGTGGCGGGCAGGGCGGCGCAGGTGTGGATGGAGAGCACGAAGTCCGGGTCGGGGTTGACCGACCAGCCGTCGAAGGCCAGGTCGTAGTCGCCCTTGAGCCACGGGTCGGAGACGTTGTCCAGGCACTCGACCTTCAGGCCGATCCCGAGCTCGCCCCACCACTCCTGGAGGTACTTGCCGATGGCCTTGTCGTTGGGGTCGGTGGCGTGGCACAGGATGCGGAAGTCGAGCGGCTTGCCGTCCTTGCCGGTCCGCTTGCCGCCGCCGTTCTTCCGGTAGCCCGCCTCGTCCAGCAGCCGCGCCGCCTTCGCCGGGTCGTAGGCGATCTTCTGGGCCGCGCCGGGCTTCCAGAAGTAGGAGGAGAAGCGCGGCGGGATGTAGCCCTCGCCCTCGGCCGCGTGGCCCTGGAAGACCTTGTCGACGATGGTGGTGCGGTCCGTGGCGTGGAAGAGGGCCTTGCGGACGGCCGGGTCCTGGAGGGCCTTGTGGCCGTTGCCGAACTTCTTGCCGTCCTTGGACCGCGCGCCCGGGTTGGTGGCGAGGGCGAAGAAGCGCCGGCCGGGAGCGTCGTTGACCTTGATGTCCTCGGTCTTCCCGAGCGCCGTGGCCTGGGCGGGGGTGAGGCCCTGGACGAAGGACACCTCGCCCTTGCGCAGGGCCGCGACCGCGGCGTCACCGTCCTTGTAGTACTTGAAGACCAGCTCGTCGAACTTGGGCGCGCCCCGCCAGAAGTCCTTGTTGGGGGCCAGCCGCACATACTGGTCGACCTTGAAGTCGGTGATGACGAAGGGGCCGTTGCCGACGATCGGGAACTGCTTGTCGTTGTTGAAGGCGGAGAAGTCCCCGACCTTCTCCCATACGTGCTTGGGCACGATCGGGACGTCCAGCGCGGTCATCGTGGCCTGCGGCTTCTTCAGCTCGATGACGAGGGTCCGGGCGTCGGGCGCGGTGACCTTCTCGAAGTTGGCGGTGAAGCTGCCGTTGGCGGTCGCCGCGTCCGGGTCGCTCATCATCTTGTTGAACGTCCAGGCCGCGTCCTTGGCGGTGGCCGGCCTGCCGTCGGACCACGTCGAGTCGTCCCGGATGGTGTACGTCCAGGTCAGCTTGTCCGCGGACGGCTTCCACTCGGTGGCGAACCCGGGGATCGTACGGCCGTCCTCGGGGTCGTAGTTGGTGAGGTACTCGTAGGCCAGCCGGTGGATGGAGGTGCTCACCAGACGGGCGGCCAGGAACGGGCTCAGGGAGTCCACGCTCTGCGAGACCGCGACCGTCAGCACCTTCTTGCCGTCCGCGGCGGCGAGGGCTTGTGCCTGGGGCTGGGCCGGGGGCCGGGCGTGGGCCTGGGGGGCCACCGCGCCGGCCAGGAGCACCGCGGCGGCGAGGGAGGCGGCGAGGGCGCGCCGCGGTCGGGGGCGTGGCCGGACGGTGCGGTGCGGAACCTTGTGGACCATGGGACGGTGACCTCGCGTCATGACTCGCTCGGAGAAGGCGGGTTGGTGATCTCGGGTTCGCCAATTGGTGAAGCGAAGGTTTATCAGTGAGGTCATGCCGCGTCAACGGCCGCCCAAACCCCGTGTGGTCTGCGGGAATACGCCGAGGACCCGCATCGTCGAGCCGATGCGGGTCCTCATTGGTCCAGTCCTCTGCCGCCTTACTGCTGAGGGGCTGGCGGCGCCTGCGGGGGTCCCTGCTGTCCCCATCCCGGGGGCGGCGGCGGGGAGTTGGGATCCGGCTGGGCGGGGTGCGGATCCGGCTGCCCGGGTGCGGCGGGTGCGGCGGGTGCGCCCGGTGTGCCGGGCGGCGGGGGTGCGGCGGGAGTCGTGGGGGACTGCGCCTGGGACGGCGGGGACTGCTGCCAGCCCTGCGGCGGGTAACCCTGCTGGGGGACGCCGTATGCCTGCGGCTGCTGAGGGTGCGGCTGCTGCTGGTGGTGCGGCGGGGGCTGGGGGCCGCCGTGCTGGGGGTGCGGGGGCTGGGGCTGCTGTTGGGGGTGCTGCGGGTGCTGCGGGTAGGGGTGCTGGGGCTGCTGGGGCTGCTGGGGCGGGTACGGCTGGGCGCCGCCGCCTTGCCACGGCTGTCCCGGGATCTGCTGGACCGGCATCGGCTGGCCCGGCATCGGCTGGCCCGGCATCGGCGGGGCGGCCTGCGGCGGCGGGTTGCCGTCGGCCGTCCACAGCCCCTGCTGCTGCTGGGCGCGGACGAAGTCCTCGGCGATCAGGGCCGAGAGGTTGAAGTACGCCTCACGGGTCTTGGGCCGCATCATGTCCAGGTCGACCTCGGCGCCGGCCGCCAGGTGCTCGTCGAACGGCACCACGACCACACCGCGGCAGCGGGTCTGGAAGTGCGCCACGATGTCGTCCACCTTGATCATCTTTCCGGTCTCGCGGACCCCGGAGATCACGGTGATCGAACGCTGCACCAGGTCCGCGTAGCCGTGCGCGGACAGCCAGTCCAGCGTGGTCGAGGCGCTGCTCGCCCCGTCGACGGAGGGCGTCGAGATGATGATCAGCTGGTCGGCCAGGTCCAGCACCCCGCGCATCGCGCTGTAGAGCAGGCCCGTGCCGGAGTCCGTGAGGATGATCGGGTACTGCTTGCCGAGGACGTCGATCGCCCGGCGGTAGTCCTCGTCGTTGAACGTGGTGGACACGGCCGGGTCCACGTCGTTCGCGATGATCTCCAGCCCGGACGGCGCCTGCGAGGTGAACCGGCGGATGTCCATGTAGGAGTTGAGGTACGGGATCGCCTGCACCAGGTCGCGGATGGTCGCACCGGTCTCCCGGCGGACCCGGCGGCCGAGGGTGCCGGCGTCCGGGTTGGCGTCGATGGCGAGGATCTTGTCCTGCCGCTCGGTGGCCAGCGTCGAGCCGAGGGCGGTGGTGGTCGTCGTCTTGCCGACGCCGCCCTTGAGGGAGATGACCGCGATCCGGTAGCAGGAGAGCACCGGCGTGCGGATCAGGTCGAGCTTCCGCTGCCGCTCGGCCTCCTCCTTCTTGCCGCCCAGCTTGAAGCGGTTGGCGGCGGACGGGCCCCGGCTGGACTTGGGCTTGGGCTTGTTGTTGCGCAGCAGCCGGTCCGAGGACAGCTCCACGGCGGCCGTGTAGCCGAGGGGAGCACCGGGGACCGAGCGCTCCCGCTGGTCGTGCGCGACGGGGCTGGGCCAGGCGGCCCCGGTACGCGGGTCGACGGCACCGGGGGCGGGGGCGTGGCCGCCCGGGGCGGGGTTGGCGGCGGGGCCGCCGGGACCGGGCTGCGGCGGGATGCCGGGCGCGTGCGGGCCGGGCGCGTGTGCGCCCGGGGCCTGCGGGGGGAGTTGGCCCGGCTGGGCTGCCTGCTGCTGCGGGAAGCCGTACCCACCGGGCTGCGGGGCGCCGGGCTGGGGGAACCCGTAGCCGCCGGGGGCGGGGGGCTGGTTCGCGGGGGCCGGTGCGGGCGCCGGGGCCTGGGCGCCCGGGGGCTGCTGACCGGGCGCGCCGGGCTGTCCGTGCGGGCCGGGCTGCGGGAAGCCGTAGCCGCCGCCCTGCGGGGCGGGTGCGCCGGGTGCTGCTCCCTGCTGCGGGACGCCGTACCCGCCGGGCTGCGGAGCCGGGGCCGGGGGCGCGGCGTTCTGCTGCGGGAAGCCGTAGCCACCAGGGGCCTGTTCGGGCGTGCCCGACTGCGGGAAGCCGTAGCCGCCGGGCTGGGCCTGTGCGGCTGCCGGGGCCCACGGGGCTCCCGTGCCGGGGCCCGGTGCGGGCTGCTGCGGAGCCGGCGGGCCCTGCGGGGGAGCGGACTGGTCGGCGGTGGGCGCGGTGCCGGGCCACTGCTGCGCGGCGGCCGGGGCCGCCGGCTGGTAGGCGGGCGGCAGGGGCGGCAACCCGGGCTGCGGCACGGCACCGGGCGCGGGCGCCCAGGGCTGCGGCGCGGCGGGCGGCGCGTCCTGGGGCTCGGCGGCCGGGACGGCGTCCTGCGCGGGGGCCGCGGGGACGGCCGGCGGGGGCGTGTCCTGCGGCTCGGCGGGAGGTGTGGCGTCGGACGCCGGGCTCGCGGCGGGCACGGCGTCCTGCGGCTCGTCGGCGGCGGGCTCGTCGACGGGTGTCGCGGTCGCAGCGGGCTCGTCGGCGGGGGCGGCCGAGCCGTCGGCGACCGGGGCCTTGTCCGGGTCGCTGTCGGCGGTCGCGGAGGGCGCGGAGTCCGGTGCGTCGTCGTCCGGGGACGCGTCGGCGGTGGGCGCGGTCTCGTCGTCGGCGGTCCGCGCGCCGGTCGTCGCGTCGGCGGAGCTGTCTTCGTCGGCGACGGGCGCCGGCACCTCGTCGGCGTCGCCCACCGGGGCCTCCTCCGCCTGCGGCGCGGGCGCGACCGGTTCGTCGGCGGCCTTCCCCGCCGCGACCGGGTCGGCGTCGGCCGCGGTCGCGGCGGCGTCGGGCGACGGCTCGTCCCCCGCGCGCCCGGCCATCTCGCGCCGGAGCGCGGCCGGGGAGAAGCGCATGGTGGAGCCGCTCTCCAGGTCGCCGTTGTCGAACGCGTCCGCCGGAGGCGTCGCGGGAGCGGACGGGGTGGCCGGGGGAGTCGGGGGAGTCGGAGAAGCCGGGGGAGCCGACGGCGTCGCGGGGACGGGCGTGTACGGCCCCGGCTCCTGCGCGGCGGCGGGCGACGGCTGCTGCGGGAGACCCGGCGCGACGGGCCCCGGGTCCTGCGCCGCAGAAGCGGCGGGCACGGCGGGCACGGCAGGCGCCTCGGGCCCGGCGGGCGTCGAAGGCGTCACGGGCGGTGCCGTCGGGGCGGCGGGCGGCTGGGGCGGCGTCGGGGACCAGTGGGGCTCGAAGCCGCTGCCCGCGGGCAGCCCCGGCACCTGGACCGGCGCGCCCTGCGGCGGCGGAGGCGGGGTCGACTGGGACCCGGCGCCCCCCGAGGCGTCCCCGGACGCGTTCTGCGTGTACCAGGCGGGCGGGGTGTAGTCGATGGTGAACTCGCCCGTCAGCTCCGCGGGCTCCGCGTCGGACTCGTCGACGGGAAGGTTCCACTCCCCGTGGATGTCGTCCCGATCGCTGTTCACTGTGCCTCCTGGTGTGGTCGAGCACCCTTGTGCCGTCGTGGGTGGGGGCGACCGCTGACGTCGGATCGGCCCGGCTCTCCCCTGGGCCGTGTCCGAAGGTTCTTCTGCCGCGCCCTCACCCACCCTAATCGCCAACGACACCGCACCGGCAGGCCCGTCCGCCCCTCGTGACAAGTCCCGCACGTCACTTTCTGCCCGCGTGTGACACGGGCGGTCCGAAGCGTGAGAACGGCCCGGTGCCTATCGGGGTGAACTCGGCATTCGGGACCCGGAGGTCCTGCCGCCCCGACACGTCACCGGGCCCTGGTGGGACTCGTCACTTGAGGTCGAACTCGCCGTCCCGCGCACCGAGCACAAAGGCCCGCCACTCCGCCTCCGTGTACCGCAGCACCGTGTCCGGATCGAGCGAGGAGCGCATGGCGACCGCCCCGTTCGGCAGGTGGGCGATCTCGACGCGCTCCTCGTCCGGGCTGGTCCCGGGCGGGCCCTCCCATTCGACGCCGGAGATGTCCAAGGCGTACAGCTCGTCCTTTTCCTGCGCGCTGCCCATCGGGGTTCCTTTCGTCGAGGCCGGATGAACGGCTCAAAAGCCTCATGACGTCGCGTAGTTGATGCTCGCGCAGCGTCACCGACCAGCATCCTAGTGTGCCCGGTCCGCCGACCGGGCGGCCGCGTACGGGCCCTGTTCGCGCCCGGTGCGCCCTCGTCCCTCAGTCCATCCGCCGGGGCATGCCGAGCAGCCCGGACTCCGCGTCCGTCGCGCTCGTCATCACCCACTGGCGCTCCCGGCCCGCGCACCACAGGGTCACACCGTCCGCCAGGGTCGGCAGGGCGTCGACCTCCTGCCGCGTCAGACCGAGTATCCGCCCGATCTGCTGGGCTTCCTGAGGGGACACCCGCTGCACCCCGACCAGCGTCGAGGAGCGCATCAGACGGGGCGCCACCGGGCTCAGATAGGGGAGCAGCGTCAGCACCGACTGCCAGGGCGCCGAGACCACCCGCCCGCGCGGCGGCCGCATCCCGCAGTCCCGGACCACCACCACCGGACTGCCCACGCTCGCGCCCGTCGGCGGGACCCGCCCCACGTCGTGCAGCGTGATGCATTCAAGGCCCGCGCCGGCCGCCTGCGCCAGCGTCGTCCAGGCGTGGGCGCGTCCGGTCTCCACCGACACCCGCGCGCCCGTGCCCGCCGCGCGCAGCGCCAGCACCTGCGCCGTCCACAGACCGCCGATCAGCAGCACCTCGTAGGGCACGGACCGGTGGAAGCCCACCATCTGGGTCCGGCCCTCGGCGTCCTCGCCGATGACCACGCCGTCGTCGCCCACCGGCAGGGAGAGCGCGCCGAGATGGTCCGCGGGGATCGAGTGCCCCCGGTGCCGGGGGCCGATCAGGCCCCGCAGCCCGCCCCTCGGCCCGGTCGTCGTCGCGCCGCGGCCCGTCATCGCGTTCCTCCCAGAGGCATCGTCGCCAGTGCGCCCGGCAGTTGCTCGCGGTCCAGCCGCAGCAGCCCGACCTTCGCGCCGCGCGCGGCCTGCTCCAGGGCCCGCCGCACACCGACCAGTTCGGTGTCCGAGCCGCCGGTGATACGGACGTGCCCGCTGATGTCCATCGCGCCCTGCCGCGCCCCGCGCCGGACCGCCAGGCTGATCGTCGTCGCATGCGCCGGGACGGCGGTGAGCAGGGCGACCAGCCGGGGCAACGGGGTCGCCTCCCGGCCCAGTTCGGGCCACCGGCCGACCGCGTACGTCGTGTGCCAGCGGTCGTCGCAGCGCCAGACCCGGGAGGTCTCGGTGGTGCGCCGCTGCGGCGCGGTGTCCGGCCGCCCGGCCCGGGCGGCGGCACGCGGCGAGGCGCAGGCGGCCGTGGCGACCGCCGAGTTGAGCTCGTCCTGGTCGAGGACGGACGCTTGGAAGCCGGCGCCCGTGACCCGGCTGGCCACATGGTCCGCCACCCGGGCCAGGCAGCGCTGCGCACCGCCGAGCCCGCCGCCGCGCGCCTCGACGGCCTCCGGGCACAGCTCCGGGTCCAGCTTCACGGCGATCCACGTCATCCGCAGCGCCGGGGCGCCCGTCTTCTCCTGGAGCGGGGCGTACGAGAGGCGCGCCACCGACTGCTGCGGCAGATGCGGTGCGGGAGCCGGGCGCACCTGCTGCACCAACTGCACCGAGTCCGCCTCGATGTCGTCGACCCGCAGGGCGTCCCCGAGCAGGGCGAGCGGCAGTGCCCGCGCCCCGGCCGCCGGGCGCAGCGCGGCACTGCTCGCCTCCACGCGCACCACGGCGGTGAGGAAGGAGCCGTCCCCCAGCATCCCGACGGTGCGGCGGTCGCGGTCGACATAAGGGGAGGCGCGGAAGCCGGGGACGCTCTCGGTGACCGGCGCGAGCGAGGGGTCGCCGTCCGCGGGCGCGGGCTCGGTGTTGCGGGTGCGTGCGCGCAACGCGGCGGCCGAGGCCAGCCACTCCTGGATCGCCTGCCCCCGGCGGCGGACCACGGCCAGCAGCACCAGCAGCGCGGCCACGGCCCCGGTCGGCACCAGCCACATCCCGCCGAGCACGAAGCCGACCGCCACCAGGGCCAGCGCCGATTCCACCAGCACGAGTTGACGCACCTGGAACGGCCCGACGCGGCCTGCCCGCGACAGCGGCCGCAGGGTCGTCCGCGACGGGGGGACCGGGCGCGCGCCGGGGCTCGCGCCCTCCGGGCTCCGACGGTCGTTGCTGCGTTGCCGTCGGGAACTTCCGGAGCCCTGAGCGATGGTGCGCCTGTTCCGCGTGCGCGTCGCCGTAGCCATCGCCGCGTTGCCCCCTCGTGTCCGTATTGACCGTGTTCCGCCGGGCGTTCACCGGGGCGACGAGCCTACCTGAGCAGGAGTGCGCCGGTGCCGCCAGGCATAGTGGGGGCGGCACGGCCGCGGGCCACCCGTGCGGCGTGTGGGAACCTGGTCGCCCGACGGGGGAGAGGGACTGCGAACAGATGGCATCACGACGGGACGAACTGAACGCCTACACCTTCGCGAAGCGAAGGCTCGTCGCCCAGTTCCTGCAGCCGAACTCCACCGGCTCCGAGGAGGCCGCCCCCCGGCCCCTGCGCGCGGTCGTCCCCGGCGCCATCGTCGGCGTGGTCGTCCTCGCGGTCTTCGCGGCCTGGGGCATGTTCAAGCCCGTCGCGCCGAAGGGCTGGGACAAGGCCGGCGAGAACGTCATCATCGCCAGCAAGTCCACCACCCGGTACGTCGTCCTCAGGACCGACGGCAAGGCGCAGCTCCACCCCGTCCTCAACATGTCCTCCGCCAAGCTCCTCCTCAACGACGGCACCGGCAAGGTCATCAACGTCGACGAGTCCGTCCTCGACAACGGGAAGATCCCGCACGGCCCGACCCTCGGCATCCCCTACGCCCCGGACCGGCTGCCCGACGCCAAGGACGCGGGCGAGGCGAAGCGCTGGGCCGTGTGCGAGCGGCCCGGCGAGGGCGGCCGGACGATCCAGAAGGCCGCGTTCGTCCTCGCCGAGCGGGAGGAGAAGCTGACGGAGGGCCCGAACCGGCTCACCGGCGGTGAACTCCTCTATGTGGAAGGGCCCGACGGCAAGCGCCATGTCGTGGACGCGCGGGGCCGCGCGTACCCGGTGGCGGACGACCCGCTCCTCCTCCAGCTCGTCGTCGGCCAGAACCGGGCGCCGCAGCGGGTGTCCGCCGCCTGGCTGGCCACCCTCCACCGGGGCGACCCGGTCGCCATCCCCACCGTCCCCGGCACCCCCGGCGCACCGGCCGGCATCGCGGGCCTGCCCGAGGAGGCGAACAAGGTCGGCATGGTGCTCCTCGCCACGGACGGCAACCGCAAGCGTCAGTTCGTCGTCCTCAAGAACCGGGTGGCGCCCGTCTCCGACTTCACGGCGAAGCTGCTGCTCGACAGCAAGCAGCTCTCCGACCTCGGCCAGGGCGGCCAGGCGACGCCGGTGAGCGCCGGCGACTTCCGCCCGGGCACCCCGTTCAACGGCGAGGTGACCTGGCCGACGGAGAGCCCCGAGGCGGTCAACGACGCCGGCACCGCGTCCGGCAGCCGCAACACCGTCTGCAACGTGCTGCGCTCGGTGGACCGCGACAACGGGGCCACCACCCTCAGCACCTGGTCCGGCAAGGACTTCCCCGCCACCCTGCCGACCGGCTCCACCAGCGCGTACGTCACCCCGGGCTCCGGGCTGCTCTTCCGTCAGATCAAGGGCTCCGCGACGAAGACCGGCTTCCTCTTCCTCGCCACGGACACCGGGCTGCGGTACGCGATGCAGTCCAACGGCGACAGCGCCACCGAGGACTCCGGCATCGGCTCCGACTCGGGGGCGTCCGGCAAGAAGAAGGAGCAGGTCGCCACCGAGGCCCTCCAGGCGCAGAAGAAGCTGGGCTACGAGAACGTCGCCCCGCTGCCGATCCCGGCCGAGTGGTCGGCCTTCCTGCCCACGGGCCCGCGGCTCTCGGCGGGCGCCGCGAACCAGCCGCAGGGTTCCTGAGGAGGGCCGCCGATGACTCCTCCCGCCCCCGTGCGTGTTCCCTCCGCCTACGTACGACCGGCGGCCGCCGCTGCCGCCGCCCTCACCCTCGTCGGACTCCCGCTGCTGTCCGCCACGGACGCCGCGGCGGACAGCACCCAGTGCCGCTTCGACGGCAAGGTCTACACCGGCCGCCCATGGGCCCTCCAGCGGGTGCTGCTGGACGAGGTGTGGAAGCAGTCCACGGGCAAGAACGTGCGCGTCGCGGTCATCGACACCGGCGTCGACGTCCGTCACCCCCAGCTCAAGAAGGCCGTGGACACCAAGAGCGGCGTCAACCTCATCCCGAGGAACGCCAAGGACTCCCAGGGCAACAAGCTGAAGCGCGGCAAGGCCAACGGCACCACGGACACCGTCGGCCACGGCACCAAGGTCGCCGGCATCATCGCCGCCCGCCCGGCCGAGGGCACCGGCTTCACGGGCCTCGCGCCCGACGCGACGGTCATCCCCGTCCAGCAGAACGACGCGTTCGGCAACGGCACCGCCAAGACCCTCGCCGCGGCCATCCGGCACGCCATGGCCGAGGACGCCGACGTGATCAACATCTCCCAGGACACGGCGGACGCGACCGAACCGGACCCGGCCCTCAAGGCCGTCGTGGACGAGGCGCTGGCCAAGGACATCGTGATCGTCGCCTCGGCCGGCAACGACGGACTCGGCGGCAACGTCAAGAAGACCTACCCGGCCTCGTACGAGGGCGTGCTCGCCGTGGCCGCCTCGGACCGCAACAACGAGCGCGCGCTGTTCTCCCAGTCCGGCGACTTCGTGGGCGTCGCGGCGCCGGGCGTCGACATCGTGACGACCGTCCCGGGCGGCGGACACTGCGCCGACAACGGCACCAGCTTCTCCGCCCCGTACGTCGCGGGAGTCGCCGCTCTGATCAAGAGCAAACACCCCGACTGGGAACAGGAGGAGATCGTCGCCCAGATCCAGCAGACCGCGGAACGCTCGGTCGC
Source organism: Streptomyces sp. NPDC005805 (assembly GCF_040630445.1). Classification (NCBI taxonomy): domain Bacteria; kingdom Bacillati; phylum Actinomycetota; class Actinomycetes; order Kitasatosporales; family Streptomycetaceae; genus Streptomyces; species Streptomyces sp. NPDC005805. The sequence continues at coordinate 18,336 of NZ_JBEXXN010000067.1, read as the reverse complement.
GGGCCACGACCGCCTGGTCGGCTGGGGCGTCGTGGACCCGGTGCGCGCCCTGACCGAGGACGACAAACCCCTCCGGAAGCCCGTCGCCCGCGAGGGCGTCACCCGCGCCGAGGCCCCGACGGTGAACGCGGCCCACCTCGGCGAGACCCCCCAGGAACGCAAGGCGCGCCTGGCGACCTATGTGGTGGTCGGCGGCGGCATCCTCGTCGCGGCCGCCACCGGAACCGCCATCGCTCTGCGCGACTCCCGCCGCCGGCGGGGCACGGGGGGCGGGAACCGCGCGGCCGGTGAGGGCGTGTGAAGAGAAGTCGCGTGACGGACAAGACACTTGGGACTGTCGTACCCGGTGGTTAAGGTGGTAGGCAGTCCGATCGGACAGACGATGATTGCGATCGCACAGCGGTCGGGCGGTACCGGTGTCGCCGGTAGTGCGGGTGGATACGAGCAGTACCAACGGGGAGGAATGGCTCGTGCGTGAGCTGTGGACGGACGGGGGCGGCCGTGGCTGACCTGTCCAAGGGCGTCGACGCTCTGATCAAGTTCCGTGGCGAGGTCGACAAGGCGCTGGCCGATCTGGAGAGCAGCGCGGGCGGCAAGGCCAAGGTCGCCGCGGAGCGTGTGTCGCGTGGGTCGTTCGGCACCGGCATGCCGTTCGCCGAGGCCGACGGCTTCTTCACCGAGTACGCCCGGGTCCACCAGGCCCTGGTGGGCCTGTCCAAGTCCCTGGGCGACCAGATCGAGCTTCTCACCATCGGCGTGCACGCGGCGGACGTTGGCTACAACAACATCGACGAGGAGAAGCGCCGGCGCTTCCACGAGATCCAGGCCCGCCTGGACATCGAACGGGACGAGGCGGAGGCGCGTCAGAAGGCGAAGCAGGAACTGGAGCAGCCGCCGAAGCCTGTCCACGGCGCCACAAGCGGCAAGAAGGATCTGGGGTGACGCACGATGAGCGACGGTAAGAACCCGGTGGCGGGGCCCCAACCTCCTACCCCGGAGCTGACTCCGCAGGAGAAGGAGCAACTCGCCGACGCGGCGAACATCGAGCAGCAGTTCGCCGCCACGGACGTGATCGAACGCCTGCCGGAGATCATGACCTTCTTCGGCACCCCCTCTCCCGGGGTCAGCTTCTTCGGCTCCACGAGCTTCGAGGGACGCAAGCTCAACGAGATGCTGGACCTCCTCGACAGTGCCAACCCGTCGGACCTGGAGGGCGCGGGCAACGGCCTGAAGGCTGCGAACACCGCCATCAACAAAGCGGCCACGGAGCTGGACAAGCTGGTCACGACGACCAATTGGGAGGGCGAGGGCGCGGACGAGTTCCGCCGCTACGGCCGCGAGGTCGTCAAGTACGCGTGGGCGATCGGCAAGATGGCGAACGCGGTCGGCACGCAGATGACTGTGGCGAGCGAAGGGCTCACCTCCGTCCGCAACTCCAAGCCCCCGCGCGACGACCGCCTCGTCCAGAAGGACGTCAAGGCGTTCACCGTCGTCGAGCAGATGGACGACAACCCCGAGTACCAGAAGGCTCTCCAGGTCGAGCGGAACCGCCAGGAGGCCATCAACCAGATGAACCGCCTGGCGTCCTTCTACGCGGTCTCCCAGACCACGCTGAAGGACCAGGAGATCCCGGTGCCGCCGAGGGCGTATGGGGCGGCGGTGCCGTTGCCGTCGCCGGGCTTCTACCAGGAAGGTGGCGCCGAATCCGGTGTCACCGCCGCTTCCAGCGCAGCCCGAGCGGACTTCGTGCGTCCTGCGGAGGCGTCCGTCGACAGTCGGTCGGTACCTGATGTCGACAGTGGTGTGAAGCCCCCGCCTCCCGTTGTTCCTCGGGACACTCAGATGCAGATCGACAGCGTGCAGGCGCCGCCCGCACCGAACCCTGCGCCACAGGTGCCGGTCACCGGTGGCGGTCCCGCCCCTGCCGGTGGGCCGCCCTCCCCGCTGCCGAACGTCCTCGGCGGCCCGCCTCCTCTGGCAAGGTCCGTCGGCACGTCTGGCGTCCCCCGGACCGGAGGCCCCGGTACAGCTGGTCCCGTTGGTCGTGCCGGTGGGCCGGGCGCGTCCCAGCAGCCTCTGGGTCGCGCGACCGGCCCGCTCGGCCAACAGCCGACTGCGGCAGGCCGGGCCCCGGTCGGTGCGTCCGGCCAGCAGCCGCCCGTCGGCCGTGCGACCGGAGTGGGCACGCCGGGCGCTGGCCAGGCCGGACGCCCGGGCTTCGCCGGCGGCACCGGTCAAGTCCCGATGGCGGGACGTGCGGCGTCCACCGGGCAGCCGATGGTCGGCGGCCGACCGGCCGCGGGTGCTCCCCGCGGCACCGGCCGCGCGGACGGCATCGTCGGAGGAACCGCCCAGCAGCGCACCACGGGTGCCACGAACTCCAGGATTCCGCGAGGCACGGTCATCGGGGGAGCGGAGTCGAGGACCGGCGGTCAGGGCACTGCCCGCCCGGGGCAGTCCGGCGTCGTCGGCGGTCCGCAGAGCCAGCAGGCCCGTCCGACCGGACGCACCACGCAGAGCAGGAACGGTGTCGTTGGTGCCCCCTCCACAGGACCTTCTCCCGCCAAGCGCGGCCAGGTCGCGGGTGCCGGCTCCCCGATCGTCGGAGGGAAGGCGCGGAAGCCCGGGCGTCCCGAGGACCGCGAGGGAACCACGCGTCCGGACTATGTGACGGAAGACGAAGAGACCTGGGCGAATCGCCGGCGCGACCCCGTGCCGCCGGTGATCGACTGATCCCCCCACTCGGAAGGCTCGGAAAGTCAGGATGAAGGCAAAGGCGTTCGCGTTCCTCGGCCTGCGGCGTGGTGTTCTCGCGACCGTCACTGCGGCAACCATCTCGTTGGGGACCATCGGTTTCGCACCGCCAGCCGCGGCCGACGACATGCGGTCGAAGCAGTGGTACCTGGACGCGATGCATGTGGACAAGATCTGGAAGAAGGCGCAGGGCGAGGGCATCACCGTCGCTGTGATCGACTCCGGGGTCAACCGCAACACCGCGTCCCTCAAGGGTCAGGTCCTGAAAGGCAAGGACTTGACCGGGTCCGACGGTGACGAGTTCACTGACTTCAAGGGCCACGGGACGACGATGGCCGAACTTATCGCCGGCACCGGAGCTGGAGGCGGCATTCAGGGCTTGGCCCCCAAGGCCAAGATCATTCCCTACCGGGTGAGTGAGCACCTGACACCCGGGGAGAAGAACGAGAACGCCTTCGACTATCGGGAGGCTATGGAAGCCGCCATCAACAGCGACGCCCGGATCATCAATATTTCTTCCGGTAGCGAATATTACGTCAGCGCCTACCGAAAGCTCTTCCAGCAAGCGCAGCAGAAGGGGAAGCTCGTCTTTGCTGCTGCGGGCAATGACGGGGACGGGAAGAACAAGCGTCACTATCCTGCGGCGTATCCCGAGGCAGTCGCCGTTGCGGCTACCAACCCGGATGGGAAGGTCGAGGAGTACTCCCAGCACGGCGACTACATCGACCTTGCCGCGCCAGCAGGTAATCTGCCGCGTTGGTGCGACAACACCTTCAGCCGCTACTGCATGGGCGAAGGCGGTACCAGCTCTTCTGCGGCCATCGCCTCCGCCTCCGCCGCCCTGATCTGGTCCGCCAACCCCGACTGGACCGCCAACCAGGTGCTGCGCGTCATGCTGGAGTCCGCTGCACGCAGCGACGGCTGGAAGCCGGGCAGCGTGAGCAGGTACCTCGGTCACGGCATCGTCCGCCCCGGCGCCCACATCAACCGCGGCATCGGCAAGCCCGGCGACCCCAACATCAGCCCCCTGACCAACCTCCCCACCAACGACACCGAAGCGCCCGACTCCGACAAGTCCCCGGCAGCCGAGGGCTCCGAAGGATCGGGTTCCTCCGGCGACAAGGCGTCCGCCGCACCCGATGGCACGGACACCCCGGCCAAGGACGGCTCCGCGCCCGGCGAGGCCGCATCGGCGTCCGACGCGGAGTCCTCGTCGAGCAACGGCGCGCTCTGGGGGATCGGAGCCGTCGGCGTCCTCGCCGTGGTCGCGGGCGCCGGCTACGCCGTCGCACGCAAGCGCCGCGGCGCCTGACGCCCCGCCGCGACGTGGCGCGGCACGACCACACAGCCACTCACACCAGGCAGTTCAGTAGTCCAGAGTCAGAGTCCAAGAAGGGAACACGACTGTGTCACAGGGCCAGAAGCTCTCCGATGAGCAACTCATCAAGCTCGAGCGGGAGATCTTCAACAAGTTCACCTCGCTCAAGGGCCAGCTCCAGCAGATCCAGGGCACGATCGACAGCCTTGAGGGTCAGTGGAAGGGCATCGGCGCCGGCGCCTTCGACGAGAAGCAGCGCGAGATCAACACCTCGATGGTGCGGATCGGCAACATCCTCGCCAAGTACCTCGAAGCCATGAGCGCCTCGCGCAAGATCAAGGGCGGCACGGAAGACGACATCCGCGCCGCGGTCCAGAGCATCAACGTGAACCTCGGAGCCAGCACCCCGGCTCCGTCCAACCTCAGCAACCTCTAGCAGGACGCCCGACGCGGCTCCCGGACGACCCGGGCCGAGGCCGCGTTCGACGAGAGACGAGATGAGCGAATCATGGCAATGAACTCTTACGACGAGCTGGTCGTCAGGTACGGCGCCCTCGACGCGACGGCGACCGTGCTGGGCAACCAGGCGAAGAAGCTGGAGCAGGACCTCCAGGACATCAAGACCGCGGTCGCGACCGTGGCCGCCGGCTGGGAGGGTGAGGCGCACACCTTCTACACGGAGCAGCAGGCCATCTGGGACAAGGAAGCGCAGGACATCCACCAGGCCCTGACGCAGATCACGGCCATCGTCGCGCGCGCCGGCGGTGACTACATGGGCGGCGACAAGAAGGCCGCCAGCTACTTCGCCTGAGCCGCAGCGCGGCTGGCAGTAGCAGCACGACGATCCGGGGTGGGCACGCGCGAGGGGTGCCCACCCCGTGCCGTTCCCGCGCTACGACCCTCCCGATCAGATCAGCGGCCCTCATCTGTGTCCGGGGCTTCAGGAGCGCGCCGCCCCCGGCGGCCGCCGCCGAGTATTTCGCCCGCGCTCGCACGCACTGATATCTCCGCCTCTCGACGGGCGGGATCCTCTCCGCCGTGTCTTGGTGGGATTCAGTTGCCTTCGGCCGGGGGAGACGGCACCGGGGTGTCCGACGACCAGAAGGTAGACGTGATGTACGGAAGCCCTTTCGCCTCGGGCGAGTCCGGGGCGATCGGTGTCTTCGACGGCTCGGTGACGTCGGACTCCGTCACGCACGGCGACGAGACGTTGAAGAACGCCTGACCTTCGCGGCCGAAGTCCAGCGACAGCTGGAATCCTTCCGGAGTACGGGCAAAGACCGCGGGCTTTTCCTTGTTCGGGCGTACGGATGTGATTTCGTACCCTTCACCTTTCCAATAGCGCTCCACGACACCCACGAAACTCCCCCGACGCTCGGCCGAGATGATAGTCAGTACATTGCGCCCTCGCTTGACCTGGCCGGTTCCTGTGGAGTCGTTCTTGAAGTCTGTGCAGAGGGGGGTGCTCGACAGGCCCCGCTTCGTTTCAACTTTGGGTTTGATCGCGGCCAGCGTTCCGTTCAGAATCTCTTCCACCAGATCAGCAGCCTGCTGCATATCCACGTTGTTTGCCTTTCCCTTGGGTTCCTTCTCGCCCCCGCCGATCATGCCGCAGCCGGACACGACGAGCGTGGCGAGTGCGATGGGAAGAATGCGGCTCTTCATCGATGCTTCTCCGGTATGACGAGTTCGGGCTGTCCTGCGACGATCGCTGCGACATTCTTTGCCGAAACCTCGTCTCTTGTGGGCGTGAAGTAGTTCGAATGAGCAGGCGTGGGGCCCTGACCGTCGACGATCGGCAGAGGGCCGTCTTCCGTCTTGATGCGGTGGGCGCCGAAGGCCTCGCTGGCAGGATCCTTTCCGAACCAGATGTCGTCGTCCCCTTGGTCGGCGATCTCCCCGAACAGATAGGACCCGAAAGGCCCACCTGCGAAAAAGCCCGCCGTTCCGGCGGCCGTCTCCTTCTTGGAAGGCAGCATCGTCACCGGGTCGTTGTCGGCCGCGCCCACGAAGACGTGGTCCTTGCCGACACCCAGGTCTTCCGCTTTGTCGACGCCCACTCCGGGGCTTCCGAGGAGCACGATGTCGTCCACCCCCGGAATGCCACCGGGCTCCTGCGTCGCGGCACCCACAAGCCGGGAGCCGTAGGAATGCCCGATGGCTGTCAAGTGCGGGTCTTCATGATTGTTGGTGGCGGCCAGTCCGCTCATGAACGAGTTGTACGCAGGAGCGCCGTCCTCGGCCCGGTCGGCGGACATCACCTCGGTATTCGCCAAGAGGTTTTCGGCGTCCGGGCCGCCGAGCTGCGGTGGGTCGTATCCCAGCCACACGATGGAAGCGCTTGAGGGGTCCTTCTCGCGGGCCAGGTAGGCCGTATGGTAGGCGCGCTCGACATCGTTGCGGGCGAAGGCGCTGTCCAACGCCGTGCCGAGACCCGGGACATAGGCCGAAACATTCTTCGAGGTGTCCGGATTGCCGAATGCCACTGCGGCCCGCCCGGTGCCCTCGTCACCTATGGAAAGGAGATACATAGGGGGCTGTTCCGGATCCGCCAGATGCTTCGCAGCGTACTCTCCCAACTGGTTGCGGATCTCTTTGAGGCCCCCGAGCCTGGCCTCCGCAGCCTCGCCCTCCTTGCCCTCGAACTTGGCGATCAGCAGGTCGAGATTCTCCCGGTTCGCCTCGTCACGCACGAGCGCCGGAATGCCGTCCAGGTTGCCGAGGACGTCGGGATAGCTGGCCAGGTACTCCGTTCGCTGCTCGTCGCTGAGCCGATCCCACCACTCCTTGCGCTCGGCCGGAGTCTTGTCGAGCGGGATTTCCCGCTTCATGTAGTCGTATGACGCGTCCCGCACCGCACCCATGTCTGCCGCAGCGTCGGCCCACGTCTTGGCGTCGACCGTGAGACCTTCCGCTGCCTTCAACTTGCTCAACGCCCGCTGATATCGTCCGTCGGTCTCCCGCGCATCGCGCAGCGCTACGGCGATCCGATCGGCGATGTCCTGAGCCTTGGCGCGGTGTGGGTTGGGGTTAACGAACCGGTCGTATCCAGGTCCCTGCAGTCCGTTCCTGCCCGGGGCGTAGAACCCGTTGCCACCCGGTACGAGCAGTCCGTTGCTGCCTACGACCGTCCCGGCTGGGTGCGGTTCGCCGGTCACCTCGTTTTTGCCGCCGGCCGGGTAGTCGATACTGCCGTCGACGTTGACCGTGTACGAGTAGGAAGCGGCGTCGGCCAGTGCCTCTTTCAGCCGTCGCTGTGGCGAAGCGAGCTCTGTGGAAAGGCCGCTGACAGCCGTACGGATGAGGCCGCATTCCGTCTTGATGTAGTCATAGTTGCGACTGAGCCGCTTGAACCTGGCCACGGCAGCCTTGGCCGACTCGCTTTCCTGAGACTTCGTCAGCGCAGTGCCCACGTCGCCGTCGACCCGGGTCTGCGCCGAGTCCGCGTGCCGGGAGGCGGCACCCCAGCTGTCGGCCGCGTCGTCGAGCTCCGTCAGCTTCAGGTCGCGGAGCTGCTGCCACGTCAACTCGGAGGTCACTTGGCTGCGCCCTCCTTCGGAGTCTGCACCGCGTCGGATTTGGAGCCTGTGGCGGAGTCGACACCGGTCAGGTCCTTGGGCACCTGCCGCAGCTTCGGTTCAAGCGCCTCGCACTCGTCACGAACAGCCTGCAACCTGTTCTCCCATGATGTGAGAACGCTCTTCAGCTCGCCGAGGCTGGCGAGGCCCTCAAGTCCCGCTGCCATGCCCGCATGCCCCTTCGACAGGTTCCCCTTGGAGTTCTGGGTACTGACTCCCAGACTGCTGGCCGTACCGGCGGCTTGGTTCCACGGCTTGGCGGAGTGCTTCAGCCTTCCGTCACCACCCCCGTTGGCTCTGTCATGTCGGCCCTCCTCAGGTATTCCGTTCAGCTGCATGCCTGCCGAATCCCTCTCGGCAGCCGATGCTTTCAACTCGTCCCACTCGTCCCAAGGCATTACGTGAGTTCCTTCCCCCGCACGCATCCATACGTGTGATGCTCTCTGGCGTTCAAGGCTGGAGGGGGTGCTCGTGCACCGTGCGGAGGCACCCCAGAGCCACCCGCTCCGCTACTCCGGCTCCCCCAACCACCCCGTCTGCACCAGCGGATTCCCCCGCTGGCGCGACATGAAGATGCCCCGCCCCGGTGGCATCGGGCGCATGCGGGTGCCGAGGACGTCGCCCTCCTGCGGGTCGCCCGAGAGCAGCAGGCCCTGCGCGCCCAGTTCCATCATCCGCTGCATGAACGGCTCGTACGTGGACCTGCTCGCGCCCGCCGCGCTCCGCGCGATGATGAAGCGGACGCCCACGTCCCGGGCGAACGGCAGGTGCTCCGTCAGCTTGGCCAGCGGGTTGCCGCTGGAGGTGGACACCAGGTCGTAGTCGTCGACGACCACATACACGTACGGGCCCTGCCACCAGCTCCGGTCCCGCAGCTGCTGCGCGGTCACGTCGGCCGACGGCGTGCGGCGCTGCATCAGGTCCGCCATCGCGTCCACGTGGTGGTCCATGTTGTTGGACATCGGCACGTACTCGGCCAGGTGCGAGGCGGGCGTGACGTCCAGCAGCGCGCGCCGGTTGTCGATGACGAAGAACTTGGCCTCGCTGCCGTCGTACCGCTCGGTGATCTGCTTGATCAGCAGCCGCAGCAGGTTCGACTTGCCGGACTCGCTCTCGCCGAAGACCAGGAAGAACGGGTCCCGGTCGAAGTCCACGAAGACCGGCGCCAGGTTGTTCTCGTCGATGCCGAACGCCAGCCCGCGCCGGGGCTCGGCGGACCCGGCGGGCAGGCTCGCCGCCGGCAGCTCGCGCGGCAGCAGCCGCACCTGCGGCGCCGCCGGCGCCGTCCAGTGCCGCCCGACCTCCTGCGTCATCGCCGCCGTCGCCTCGGCCAGGTCGCTGTCCGAGTGGATGCCGTCGATCCGCGGCACCGCCGCCATGAAGTGCAGCTTCTCCGGCACCAGACCGCGTCCGGGCACGCCCGGCGGCACATTGACGGCGATCTTGCGGTCCACCTCGGAGTCCATGACGTCACCGAGCCGCAGCTCCAGCCGGTTCATCAGATGGTCCTTGACGTTGGAGCGCACCTCCATCGACCGGGACGCCGTGAGGATCACATGGATGCCGTAGCCGAGGCCGCGCGCCGCGATGTCGACGACCGCCGTCTCCAGGCCCTCGTAGTCGGTGCGGAAGTTGCCCCAGCCGTCGATGACCAGGAAGACGTCGCCCCAGGGCTGGTCCGCCACCGAGATGTCGCCCCGGGCGCGCAGCCGCCGGTAGGTGGCGATGGAGTCGATGCCCGCGCTGCGGAAGTACTCCTCGCGCCGGGCCATCACGCCGTAGACCTCGGCCACCGTGCGCCGGACCCGCTCCGGGTCGAGCCGGGAGGCGATCCCGCCGACGTGGGGGAGACCGGACACCGAGGAGAGGCTGCCGCCACCGAAGTCGAGCCCGTAGAACTGCACCTCGTGCGGGGTGTGGGTGAGGGCGAAGGCCGCGATCAGGCTCCGCAGCAGGGTCGACTTGCCGGACTGCGGGCCGCCGATGATCTGCATATGGCCGGCCGCGCCGGAGAAGTCGCGGTACAGGGTGTCGCGCCGCTGCTCGAACGGCTTGTCGACGACGCCGAGCGGGACGACGAGCTTGCCCGCCCCCTCGTACCCGGGCTGGGTCAGCCCCCGGCCCTCCACCTGCGCGAGGCCGGGCAGGATCTCGTCCAGGGACGGCGGGTTGTCCAGGGGCGGCAGCCACACCTGGTGCGCCTCCGCGCCCCGCCCCTCAAGGCGGCGCACGATCACGTCCAGCACCGTGTCGGCGAGCGCGTCGTCCTCGGAGCGCGCGTCCGGCACCTGCGGCTGCTGCGCGGCCTGCACATACCGCACCGGGACGGGCGCCGCCGTGAACAGCGCGGGCCGGCGGTCCACGGGCAGCGGCCCGCCGGGGAGGGCGGCGTGCTGGTTGGTCCGGTAGACACCGGAGACGTAGGCGGCCTTGAAGCGCACCATCTCGTCGGTGCCGAACTTCAGGAACCCGGAGCCCGGCACATTGGGCAGCTGGTACGCGTCCGGCACGCCGATCGCCGCGCGGGACTCGGCCGCCGAGAAGGTCCGCAGACCGATCCGGTACGAGAGATAGGTCTCCAGGCCCCGCAGCCGCCCCTCCTCCAGCCGCTGGGACGCCAGCAGGAGATGCACGCCCAGGGACCGGCCGATACGGCCGATCTGGACGAACATCTCGATGAAGTCCGGCTTCGCGGTGAGCAGTTCGCTGAACTCGTCGATGACGAGGACGAGCGAGGGGATCGGCTGGAGGGCGGCGCCGGCGGCGCGCGCCTTCTCGTAGTCGTGGATGTTGGCGTAGTTGCCGGCGTCCCGCAGCATCTCCTGGCGGCGGTTGAGCTCGCCGCGGATGGAGTCGCCCATGCGGTCGACGAGGGTCAGGTCGTCGGCGAGGTTGGTGATCACCGCGGCGACGTGCGGCATCTGCGACATGCCCGCGAAGGTCGCGCCGCCCTTGAAGTCCGCGAGGACGAAGTTCAGGGTCTCGGAGGAGTGGGTGACCGCGAGGCCGAGGACCAGGGTGCGCAGCAGTTCGGACTTGCCGGAGCCGGTGGCGCCGACGCACAGCCCGTGCGGGCCCATGCCCTCCTGCGCGGCCTCCTTGAGGTCCAGCATGACCGGGGAGCCGTCCTCGCCGACGCCGATCGGCACCCGCAGCCGCTCGGACTGCGAGCGCGGCAGCCAGGTGCGGGTGACATCGACGGAGGCCGCGTCGCCGAGGTTGAGCAGATCGGTGAAGTCCAGGTTGGCGAGCAGGGGTTCGTCGTCGTCCGAGCCCGCGCCGGCGCGCAGCGGCGCCAGTTGGCGGGCCAGCGCCTCCGCGGCCTCGGGCCCGAGCAGGTCCGGGGTGCCGTCGTAGACGAGGCCGTGGCCGGACTCCAGCCGCAGGGCGTCGGGGCGCACCGTGACGGAGAGCCCGCCGCGTGCCCCGGAGGGCTCGCCGGGGACGAGTTCGATGATGGTCACGCCCTGGAGCCCCTCGGGCGCGGCAAGCGCGGAGGTCCCCGGCACCGGGACGCCGTCGAGGACGACGACGATGTGCGGCTGGTCCAGCAGCGGGTGGCCGCTGCCCTGGAAGCGGGGGCGGCCCTCCAGCGGGACGGTCAGCAGGTCCTGGAGGTCCCGGGGGTCGGAGGTGATCAGCCGCCGGGTGCCGGCGCCGTCACCGGGGCCGGACGCCTGGCAGTGCGGCAGCCACTTGGCCCACTCCCAGTGCCGGGCGGACTCGGCGCCCGCCCCGACGGCGACCACCAGGTCCTCGGGGGAGTGCAGCGCGGCCAGCGAACCGACCATCGCCCGCACGGCCGCGCGCGCGGACTCCGCGTCCCCGCTCACGGTCAGGTGGTAGAAGGCCCGCAGGGACACCGCCATCGGCAGGTTGTCCAGGGTGCCGTGCGCGTCGAGGAACTGCCGCATGGCGCCCGCCGCCAGGGGCTCCAGGTCGTCGACCGGGGCCGTCTCGGGGGCGATCAGCGGGGTCGCCAGCTGCTGGCTGCCCAGCCCGATGCGGACCTGGGCGAAGTCGTCGTCGCCGATGCGCCGTTCCCACACCCGGCTGCCCTCGGCGACCAGGGCCCACAGCTGCTCGGGGGAGGGGTGCAGATAGTACTGCGCGTCCCGCTGGAGCCGGGCCGTGCGGAGCACCGTGCGGCGGGTGGTGTTCAGGTACTTGAGGTAGTCCCGCCGGATGTCGGCCAACTGCCCCTGGGTGCCGCGCCGGTAGCGCACCAGCATCGCGATCGCCATCGCCACCGTGGACGCGATCATCACCATGCCCATGATGCGCATGATCGGGTTCGGGGTCATGAAGAAGAAGACGACCGAACCGCCCATGCCCAGCATCGGCAGGAGCTGCATCAGCGCGCCCTCCTGCTGCCCCCGGGGCAGTTCCGGCGGGGGTTGCAGATGCACCGCCTCGCCCGGAACTTCGGACGGCAGGGCCCGTGGTGGGCGCTTGACGACGATCTGGCTCACAGCTCACCCAATCCCTTGCCGGACGGAATCTTTCGGTCGGCGCCCCCGTGGCGACGGGTTCCCTCCGCGGGGAGGGATCCTACTTGCGTGACGTCGGCGGGGTGGGCGGTAGGGTGGCGCGACGTGTTTGCGCACCCGTGAACTACCGCAAAAATCGGGTCATTCGGAGTGCATGCCGGGCCAGCCGGCCCAGACCACCACGAGGGGGATCAGACAGGTGAGTATGACGGCCCCAGCGACGGCCGCCGGAGCCGGTCGGCCCGCACCCGCGACCGTGTCGGCCGGCACCGGGTTCTGCCGCGTCACGGTCGTGGCACCGGACGGCCGTGTGGACGTCGCCCTGCCCGAGGACATCGCGGTCGCGGACCTCTACCCGGAGATCCTGCGCCTGTCCGGCCAGACGCCCGCCCAGGGCGCCCCCGTCGGCTACCACCTCGTCCGCCGCGACGGCACCGTCCTCGACGGCGGCCGCTCGCTGGCCGCGCAGCGCATCCTCGACGGCGAACTGCTCTCCCTGCGCCCCTTCGCCGAGTCGCTGCCGCCCGCGGTCTTCGACGATGTGTCCGACGCCGTCGCCCAGGCCGTGGCCCGCGACCGCACCCTGTGGACCGACGCCCTGATGCGCGGCGCGGGCCTGGTCGCCGGCTCGGTGCTGCTGGTCCTGCTCGCCTTCGTCCTCTGGTCGGCCGACCCGCGGCACGACATGCACGGACTGCCCGGCATCCTCGCCACCGTGAGCGCCGTCCTCCTCCTCGCCCTCGCCGCCGTCCGCGTCCGGGTGTACGAGGACCGGAGCTCGGCCGTCGCGATCGGCCTCGGCGCGATGGCCAACGCGGCCGTCGCGGGCTCCGGGCTGCTGCCGCTCACCCGGGGCGAGGGCATCGGCAAGCTCCAGTTCCTGCTGGCCTGCGCCGCCGTCCTGCTCTGCTCGGTGGTCCTGATGCTGGTGGCCCCGGCGGGCGACGGGCCGTTCGTCGCCTTCGTCTTCGCCTCCGCCGTCGGCCTGGTCGTCACCTTCGTCGCCGTACTGACCGACCTCACCCCCTCGGAGACCGCGGCGGTCTGCGCACCGCTGGCCGTCGGCTCCCTCGCCTTCCTGCCCGGCCTCTCCACCCGCTTCGCCCGGCTGCCCATCGGCTTCGAACCGCCCCGCACCTCGGTCGGCGGCTACGACGACGAGCCGGAGCCGCAGGGCCCGGTGGACGCGGCCCGTATCGCCGCCCAGGCCCGCCGCGGCCACGAACTGCTGGTCGGCCTGGTCGGCGGCTGCGCCCTGGTCGCGGTCGGCGCCTCGGTCGTCCTGGGCTTCTCCGGCAGCGTCTGGGCTCAGCTCCTGGCCCTCGCCACCGGCATCGCGATGCTGATGCGCGCCCATCTGTTCCGCTACACCGCCCAGGTCGGCTGCGCGCTGGCGGCCGGTCTCGCCGCCCTGGTCCTCCTCGGCCTCGGCCTCTGCCTGAACCCGCCCGCCGGGATGATCCAGGACGCGCTGCGCGGCCAGGGCACCGCCCTGGACGTCCGCACGATCTGGCTCTCCGCGGCCGTCGCCGGCGTCGCCGCCGTCCTCACCGCGATCGGACTGGTGGTGCCGCGCACCGGGGTGACCCCGTTCTGGGGCCGCTTCCTGGAGGTCGCCGAGACGTTTGTGCTGCTCACGCTGATCCCGCTGTGCCTCGCGGTCTTCGGCGTCTACCACTCCATCCGGGCACTGACCTCCTGAACCGCCTGGTACTCTGACTGCGGCCGTTTGTGTACGCGCTCCCGGATTCCCTCCCGGAAACCTGGGAGCAGCGCGCATCGGACCCCGCCCTCCGAGTCACGGAAGCTCCCCTGAGACAGAGACCAGGGGCACTCGCGGGCGCATCGAACACCATGAGGAGTACCGAGTGTCTCTCGACGCCGCTACGAAGAAGCAGATCATCAGCGAGTTCGGGACCAAGGAGGGCGACACCGGCTCCCCCGAGGTCCAGGTCGCGATGCTGTCCCGCCGCATCTCGGACCTGACCGAGCACCTCAAGACCCACAAGCACGACCACCACTCCCGTCGTGGTCTGCTGATCCTGGTCGGCCAGCGCCGCCGCCTGCTGCAGTACCTGGCCAAGAAGGACATCCAGCGCTTCCGTACGCTGGTCGACCGCCTCGGCATCCGCCGCGGCGCGGCCGGCGGCGCCAAGTAAGGCGCGTCGAAGGGAGCGGTTCCCACTACCGGGGGCCGCTCCCTTCGCCGTACCGGCAGCCTCCGGCCGCCGGCCGCTGACCAGGCAGAACACCCGCACCATCGCCGCGCACGCGGCCGGACCCGCGCCGTTGTACGTGCGCGACCGGTGGCGCGGCAACTAGTCTGGTCACCAGCGCGCCCGTCAGAGCGCGCCGGCTGAATACAGACGAGAGGGAAGCCGCCTCCTCGCCGCCGGTCCTCGGTAGTGGCCCCCGGACGCACCGCCTCAGGTGCCCCGATCCGGGTGCTTCGATCGAAGACCGGCCCGCATCCAAGGCGCGCTTCTCCGTACACCGCCCGGCACCACACGGGAGCCGGGCGCAAAGACGATACGTAGGAGACACCGCTAGTGGAGAACGAGACCCACTACGCCGAGGCCGTCATCGACAACGGTTCCTTCGGCACCCGCACCATCCGCTTCGAGACGGGCCGCCTGGCCCGTCAGGCCGCCGGCTCCGCCGTGGCCTACCTGGACGACGACACCATGGTGCTGTCGGCCACCACCGCCTCCAAGAAGCCCAAGGACCAGCTCGACTTCTTCCCCCTCACGGTGGACGTCGAGGAGCGGATGTACGCGGCCGGCAAGATCCCCGGCTCCTTCTTCCGCCGGGAGGGCCGCCCCTCCGAGGACGCGGTCCTCACCTGCCGCCTGATCGACCGCCCGCTGCGCCCCTCCTTCAAGAAGGGCCTGCGCAACGAGATCCAGATCGTCGAGACGATCATGGCGCTCAACCCCGATCACCTCTACGACGTGATCGCCATCAACGCCGCCTCCTGCTCCACACAGCTCGCCGGCCTGCCCTTCTCCGGCCCGATCGGCGGCACCCGGGTCGCCCTGATCAAGGGCCAGTGGGTCGCCTTCCCGACGCACACCGAGCTTGAGGACGCCGTCTTCGACATGGTCGTCGCGGGCCGCGTCCTGGAGGACGGCGACGTCGCGATCATGATGGTCGAGGCCGAGGCCACCGAGAAGACCATCGAGCTCGTCAAGGGCGGCGCCGAGGCGCCGACCGAGGAGGTCGTGGCCGCCGGTCTGGAAGCCGCGAAGCCGTTCATCAAGGTCCTGTGCAAGGCGCAGTCGGACCTCGCCGCCAAGGCGGCCAAGCCCGAGGGCGAGTTCCCGATCTTCCTCGACTACGAGGACGACGTCTACGCCGCCCTGTCCGACGCGGTCAAGGGCGAGCTCGCCCAGGCGCTGACCATCGCCGGCAAGCAGGAGCGCGAGGCCGAGCTGGACCGCGTCAAGGCGCTGGCCGGCGAGAAGCTCCTCCCGGCCTTCGAGGGCCGCGAGAAGGAGATCTCCGCCGCGTACCGCAGCCTCACCAAGGCCCTGGTCCGCGAGCGCGTCATCAAGGACAAGGTCCGCATCGACGGCCGCGGGATCACGGACATCCGTACCCTGGCCGCCGAGGTCGAGGCCATCCCGCGCGTGCACGGCTCGGCGCTGTTCGAGCGTGGCGAGACCCAGATCCTGGGCGTCACCACGCTGAACATGCTGCGCATGGAGCAGCAGCTCGACACCCTCTCCCCGGTGACGCGCAAGCGCTACATGCACAACTACAACTTCCCGCCGTACTCCGTCGGTGAGACCGGCCGCGTCGGTTCGCCGAAGCGCCGCGAGATCGGCCACGGCGCGCTCGCCGAGCGCGCGATCGTGCCGGTCCTGCCGACCCGCGAGGAGTTCCCGTACGCGATCCGCCAGGTGTCCGAGGCCCTCGGCTCCAACGGTTCGACGTCCATGGGCTCGGTCTGCGCCTCCACCATGTCGCTGCTGAACGCCGGTGTGCCCCTCAAGGCCCCCGTCGCCGGTATCGCCATGGGCCTGATCTCCCAGGAGATCGACGGCAAGACGCACTACGTCGCCCTCACCGACATCCTCGGTGCGGAGGACGCCTTCGGTGACATGGACTTCAAGGTCGCCGGCACCAAGCAGTTCGTCACCGCCCTCCAGCTCGACACCAAGCTGGACGGCATCCCGGCCTCCGTCCTGGCCGCGGCCCTCAAGCAGGCCCGCGACGCCCGCCTCCACATCCTCGACGTGATGATGGAAGCGATCGACACCCCGGACGAGATGTCCCCCAACGCCCCGCGGATCATCACCGTCAAGATCCCCGTGGACAAGATCGGCGAGGTCATCGGCCCCAAGGGCAAGATGATCAACCAGATCCAGGAGGACACCGGCGCCGAGATCACGATCGAGGACGACGGCACCATCTACATCGGTGCCGCCGACGGCCCGGCCGCCGAGGCCGCCCGTGCCACGATCAACGGCATCGCCAACCCGACCATGCCGGAGGTCGGCGAGCGCTACCTGGGCACGGTCGTCAAGACGACCACGTTCGGCGCGTTCGTCTCCCTGCTCCCGGGCAAGGACGGCCTGCTGCACATCTCCCAGATCCGCAAGCTGGCCGGCGGCAAGCGCGTCGAGAACGTCGAGGACGTGCTCGGTGTGGGCTCCAAGGTCCAGGTCGAGATCGCCGAGATCGACTCGCGCGGCAAGCTCTCCCTGATCCCCGTGATCGAGGGCGAAGAGGACGAGAAGAAGGACGACGCCCAGCAGTGACGTCCCGTAGTTCGCAGGCGACGGCCCGCACCTCCTCGGAGGCGCGGGCCGTCGCCCGTACCCAAACCCTGCTCAAGGGCCGCGACGGCATCGGTACCGTACGGCGCACCGTGCTCCCCGGCGGGCTGCGCGTGGTCACCGAGACGCTGCCCTCCGTCCGCTCCGCCACCTTCGGGATCTGGGCGGGCGTCGGCTCCCGCGACGAGACCCCCTCCCTGGGCGGCGCCACGCACTACCTCGAACACCTGCTGTTCAAGGGCACGCACCGGCGCTCGGCGCTCGACATCTCCTCCGCGATCGACGCGGTCGGCGGCGAGATGAACGCCTTCACCGCCAAGGAGTACACCTGCTACTACGCGCGGGTCCTCGACACGGACCTGCCGCTCGCCATCGACGTGGTCTGCGACATGCTGACCGGCTCGCTGATCCGCCAGGAGGACGTGGACGCCGAACGCGGCGTCATCCTGGAGGAGATCGCGATGACCGAGGACGACCCGGGCGACTGCGTGCACGACCTGTTCGCGCACACCATGTTCGGCGACTCCCCGCTCGGCCGGCCCGTCCTGGGCACGGTCGACACGGTCAACGCCCTCACCGCGGACCGGGTGCGGCGCTTCTACCGCAAGCACTACGACCCGACCCGCCTGGTCGTCGCCGCGGCCGGCAACGTCGACCACGCGACCGTCGTCCGCCAGGTCCGCCGCGCCTTCGAGAAGGCCGGCGCCCTCGGCGACCAGGCGGCCGTGCCCGTCCCGCCGCGCGACGGCAGCCGGGTCCTGCGCACCGCGGGCCGGGTCGAGCACCTCAACCGGCGCACCGAGCAGGCCCACGTCGTCCTCGGCATGCCGGGCCTCGCCCGCACCGACGACCGCCGCTGGGCGCTGGGCGTGCTCAACACCGCCCTCGGCGGCGGGATGTCCTCCCGGCTCTTCCAGGAGGTCCGGGAGAAGCGCGGCCTCGCCTACAGCGTGTACTCGTACACCTCGGGCTTCGCCGACACCGGCCTCTTCGGCGTCTACGCGGGCTGCCGGCCCGGCCAGGTGCACGACGTGCTGAAGATCTGCCGCGGCGAACTCGACCGGGTCGCCTCCGAGGGCCTGTCGGACGACGAGATCTCCCGGGCGATCGGGCAGCTCTCCGGCTCCACGGTCCTCGGCCTGGAGGACACCGGCGCGCTGATGAACCGCATCGGCAAGAGCGAGCTGTGCTGGGGCGCCCAGATGTCGGTCGACGACATGCTCGCCGAGATAGCCGCCGTCACACCCGACCAGGTGCGCGCGGTCGCCGCCGACGTCCTCGGCGGCCGGCCGTCCCTGGCCGTCATCGGACCGCTGCGGGACAAGCAGGCGGACCGCCTGCAGGAAGCGGTCGCCTGAGCCGTGGGGTCCGGGGGGCCCCCGGGCCCCCCCCCCCACCCGAACAGTCCCACGGAC
>NZ_JBEXXN010000066.1:0-34772 GCF_040630445.1 Streptomyces sp. NPDC005805 | reverse complement strand
TCTTCGCCGGGGTGAGCACCGCGCCGGCGGTGACGTCGCCGGCGTCGCTGATCGCTCCACACCGAGGAGGCGCCCGCCTCGGACGCCGCCGGGCCCCGGCCACCGCCCATCCGCCGCAGCAGCACCCCCGTGACCACCGCCAGGGCGAGCAGCAGCCACGCGCAGCCGGTCAGGGCGGACAGGAACGCGTCCGCCGGTGCCGCCCCCACCTGGGGGTCCGCGCCGAGGAGGGCCGTGAACAGGGCCCCGCACACGGCGACCCCGACCGCCGAGGCGAGCTGGTTCACGGTGAGGACGATGCCCGAGCCGGCCCCGGCGTCCTCGCGGCGGACGCCCGCCAGCACCGTCGCGATCAGCGGCGCCGAGACCAGGCCCTGGCCGACCCCCGAGACCAGCAGGGCCGGGGCCATGACCAGGGCCTGCGTCGCACCGGACGAGGCCGGTCCGGTCACCAGGGTCACCACCAGGACCGCGTAGCCGAGCACCATCGTGGCGGTCCCCCACAGCAGCACCACCGGGCCGTGCCGGTCGGCGAGCCGGCGCCCGGCGACGGACGCGGCGGCGAAGCCCGCGCCCAGGGGCAGGAACGCGACGCCCGAGGCGAGCGGGGTGAGCCGCAGCCCGTCCTGGAAGACGTAGGCGAGCAGCAGGAACAGCCCGTAGTTGCCCGCGTAGAAGAACAGGGCGGCGGCGAGGCCGGTGCGGAAGCGGCGCTGCCGCAGCAGCGGCGGCGGGAGAAGGACCGCGCGCCCGGCCGCGTGCCGGCGCCGTTCCACGGGCCAGAGCAGGCGCAGCGCCACGGCGGCCCCCGCGCACCCGGCGAGGATCCAGCGGGGCCGGCCCTGGGACCCGGCCTGGATCAGCGGGAAGATCAGCAGGCTCATGGCGGCGGCGGTGAGCAGCAGCCCGGGCACGTCCAGCGGCGCGCGCCGGGCCCGGGTCTCGGGGATGAACCGGGGCGCGAGGGCGGCGGCGAGCAGGCCGACGGGGACGTTGACCAGGAAGACGGCCCGCCAGCCGAGCCCGAGGACGTCGGCACGGATGAGCAGCCCGCCGACGATCTGGCCGACGACCGCGCCGAGCCCGAGGGTGGCCGCGTAGAGGGCGACGGCGCGGGGGCGTTCGGCCTTGGGCAGGATGTCCTGGATCAGCGCGAGGACCTGCGGGAGCATCAGCGCCGCCGCGAACCCCTGGGCGAAGCGGCAGACGACGAGGACGCCGACGGTCGGCGCGGCGGCGCAGGCCGCGGAGAGCAGGGCGAAGGCGACGAGGCCGATGCGGAGCAGGCGGCGCTTGCCGTGGGAGTCGCCGAGCCGGCCGCCGGTGGTCAGACCGACCGCGTAGGCGAGGACGTAGCCGCTGATCACGAGCTGGACGTCGGCGAACCCGGCGTTCAGGTCGCGCTGGATGGAGGGGGCCGCGACGTTGACGATCAGGACGTCGAGGATGCCCATGAACGAGGTGGTCAGCAGGATCGCGAGAGCGCCCCGGGAGCGGGTGACGGGGGCGACGGGGGCGGCCGCGTCGGACCCGGTCGACGGGGCGTCGCCGGAGCCGGGCGGGGCCGCCCCGGGGTCCCGCTGCGGGGCGGCCGGGGCGTGCGGCGGGGTCGCGCGGCGCCGGGGGGCGGGGCCCTCGTGCGGTCCCGGCCCGGTACCGCGGTGCGGTCCGTCGGACATGGCCGGTCCCATTGTCCCGCCGCCCCTCCGCCCGCGCCGCCCCGGCACCGGCCCGGCCCGCCCCCGGACGGGCGCGCCGGACGGGCACCCGAGGGGGCGGCTTCAGGACGGCTTCAGCTTCGGTTCCCTACCGTGCGCGCATGGACAGCGTCATCGCGAGCAGTAGCAGCGGTATGGACAGCAGCGCACCGGGCTGGGTCAACGGCCTCATGGAGACCCTGGGCGCGCCCGGCGCCGGAATCGCCATCGCCCTGGAGAACCTGTTCCCGCCGATCCCGAGCGAGGTCATCCTGCCGATGGCCGGCTTCGCCGCGAGCAACGGCAGCATGAACCTGATCGCGGCCCTGATCTGGACGACGGTGGGTTCCGTGGTCGGCGCGCTGGCGCTGTACGGGGTCGGGGCGCTGCTGGGCCGGGACCGCACGGTCGCGATCGCCGCGAAGCTGCCGCTGGTGAAGGTCTCCGACATCGAGAAGACGGAGGCGTGGTTCGCCAAGCACGGCTCCAAGGCGGTCTTCTTCGGCCGGATGCTGCCGATCTTCCGGTCGATGATCTCCGTACCGGCCGGTGTGGAGCGGATGCGCCTGCCGCTCTTCCTGACGCTGACGACGCTGGGCAGCGCGATCTGGAACACGGTCTTCGTGCTCGCGGGCTATGTGCTGGGCGAGAACTGGGAGCAGGTCGCCGGGTACGTCTCCACCTACTCCAAGGTGGTCCTCGCCGTCGCCGTCCTCGCCGTGATCGCGTTCCTGGTGGTGCGGCTGCTCAAGCCGGGCGGCGGCTCCCGGCGCGCGGACCGGTCCTCCGGCCGGCTGCCGGAGGAGCGGGAGCAGGGCCGGGAACAGGGCCGGGAACAGGGCCGGGGGCCGGTCCGGGACGACGAGGACGGACACGACGGGCCCGGCCGGTACCACGGGCACGTGGACGCGGACGCGGCGCCGGTCGGGTCCGCCCGACGCCGCTGACCCGGGACCGGCGAGGGGCGGGGCCGGGGGTGCGCCCCCCGGCCCCGCTCCTCGTCTGTCCTCCGGCCCGCGCTCAGACCGCCGCGCGCGCCGCCCGGACGCCCGCTCGCCGCAGGATCTCCTCGCCCGCGAGGACGCCCCGGTGGGGCAGCGCCTCGATGTGCGGGGCGGTCCAGCCCGCGTCGGCCAGTTCGCCGTGGCCGGGCTGCCAGCCCTCGTCGGCGGCGAGCAGGAGGTCCGCGTCGAGGAGGGAGTCACCGGCCGCGAGGGTCAGCCGGGCACCGGTCCGGCGGACGACCTCGTGGACCGCCGCGCTCTTGGTGAGCGGCTTCGGCACCACGTAGATCTTGCGGCCCTGGAGGGAGACCGACCAGCCGCGCTCCCCCGCCCAGCCGGCCAGTTCCTTGACCCAGCCGTCCGGCAGCAGCTGCCGCTCGACGACCAGGTAGGCGAACAGGTCCTCGGCGATGCGCTCCTTGCGCAGCCAGGCCGGGTCGGCGGTGGCCGTGAGATGGGCGCGGATCTCGGCCAGCGGGGCGCACTCGTCCGCGAGGCGGGCGGTGACCGAGGTGTGCCAGTCGTGGTCGGTGACGCCGTCGACCAGCAGATGCCCGCCGTTGGCGCAGATCGCGTACGCGGCGGGGGCGCCGGGCAGGTTGATGCGCTGGTACTGCTTGCGGGTGCGGGTGGTGGTGGGGACGAAGACGGTGTCCTCGGTGAGGCGGGCGAGCAGCCCGGCCGCGGTCTCCGTCATGTACGACAGCGGCTTGCGCTCATGGACCTCGACGCAGAGCAGCCGGGGGGCGTCGGCGTCCGGCATGGTGAGCGCGAGGGCGGCGCCGGAGTAGATCAGGGTGCGGTCGAGGTCGCTGGCGACGACGACGGGCCCGGTGACGGGGCCGCCGGCCACGGCGGGGCCGGCCGCGTGCGGGGTCCGGGCGCCGGCCGGCGAGGCCCCGGTACCGGCGTGCGGCGTTCCGGTACCGGCGTGCGGGGTTCCGGTGCTCATCAGAGGGCCACCGCCTTGCCGTCGGCGCCCGTCGCGCCCCGGGTGTACCGGGGATGGATCAGCCCCACGCAGGTGTACGGCAGGCCGTCCGCCTCCTCCACGGGCACCCCCCGCTGCTCGGCGAGCAGCCGGACGTGGTCCAGGTCGGTCCCGGCGCCGCGCCGGGCGAGGATCTTCCAGGGGACGCGGCGCAGCAGCACCCGCGTGGTCTCGCCGACGCCCGGCTTGACCAGGTTGACGTCGTGGATGCCGTACTCCTCGCTGATGCGCTCGACGGCCGCCCAGCCCTCCCAGGTGGGCTCGCGGTCACCGGCCGCGAGGAGTTCCTTGACGTCGCCGTCCACCTGGTCGGCGACCTCCTCGAAGCGGGCGGAGACGGTGTCGGTGAAGTGGGCCGAGACGTCGGACCCGGCGAGTTCGCGGTAGAACTTGGCGCCGTGGTAGTCGTCCGGTCCGACCAGGTCGGCGCGGAGGACGGTGCGCGATATCAGGCCGGAGACCGTGGAGTTGAGGCAGGCGGAGGGAATCAGGAAGTCCTCCCGGGTGCCGTAGGTGCGCACACAGCCGCCCGGGTCGGCGAGGACCGCGATCTCCGGGTCGAAGCCCTTGAACTCCCGCAGTGCCTCGGCCAGTTCGCGGGTGATGGCGCCCTTGCCCGTCCAGCCGTCCACGAACACCACGTCGGCCGGGTCGTGGTGGGCCGCCAGCCAGCGCAGCGCGTTGGCGTCGATGCCCCGGCCGCGCACGATGGAGACCGCGTAGTGGGGCAGGTCCAGGCCGTGGCGGTGCCGGGCCCAGCGGCGCATCAGCACGCCGACGGGGGTGCCGGCCCGGGCCAGGGAGACCAGGACCGGGCGGGCGGACCGCTCGGCGAGGACGGTCTCGGTGACGGTGCCGACCGCGCGGGCGATCCGGGCGGCGGAGGTCTCCAGGGCGGCCTTGAAGAGCTGCTGGTACTGCTCGCTGGGCTGGTACTCGACCGGCAGCGACTCGGCGTAGTGCGCGCCGCCGCTCTGGATGGCCTCCTCGCGCTCCTCCGTGGGCGCCTCCAGTTCCGCGTCGGAGAGGTCCTGGAGCAGCCAGCCCACCTCCTCGGGGGCGTAGGAGGAGAAGTCGGGTCCGCGGAGCGGCTCGGACAGCATGGAGGCCCTTTCGGGTGCCGGGGCGGCGGTGGACGCCGCGGGGACGGCCCGCGGCGCGTAGGAGGGGACGACGGCGAGGACGACGCGCCCGGTGTGCGGGGCGAGTCGGGCGAGGAGCCCGCCGGGGGCGTGCAGGGCGGGGGTGTCCCCCGCGGAGTCGACGACGGCGACGACCGCGTCGAAGCCCGCGCCCGCGACGTTGTAGGCGTAGCGCTCGCCGGGGCCGTCCGCCGGGTCGTCGTGGGACGGGAAGACCAGCCGGGTGCGTATCGCGTAGCCCGGGTCGTCGACGGCGAGGACGGGCGAGCGGGTGGTCGTGGAGTAGCGGACCTCGGGGACGGCGCCGGCGTCCTCCAAGGCGGCGGCCAGGCGCAGCGGGGCGTACATCAGCTCCTCGGAGCCGAGGACGAGGACGCGGCGGGCGTCGCCGACGGCGTCCGCGAGGACGCGGGCCATGGCGGGCAGGGCGGTGTCCAGGGCGCGGCGGTGGGCGGGCGTGAAGCCGTGCCGTCCGCCGTCGGGGACGCCCGCGGGCCAGTCCAGCGCCACCCGCACGCACCCGCCGGCCGGGCCCGCAGCGTCGGCGCTCCCCGGACCACCGGAGGCACCCGCACCCGAGGCGCTCCCCGGACCACCGGAGGCACCCGCACCCGACGCGCTCCCCGGACCGGACGCACCCGCGCCCGACGCACCCGCACCCGCGCCCGCCGCCTCCTGCGCCGCGACCAGCGCCTGCCCCTTCGCGAGGACGCCCTCCGGCAGGGTCACCGTCCCGGAGGCGGTGGCCACCAGGTCCATCCGCGCCCCGATCTCCGCCGCGAAGGCCGCGAACCGGGCCCGGTCCGCCGCGCCCCGCATGTCCACCAGGGCGACGATCACATACCGGTCGCGCGGGAAGCGGGCGTGCAGGTCCCGGACGGTGTTCAGCACGGTGTTGCCGGTGGAGAACTCGTCGTCGACGATCACCAGCGGCCCGGGCCCGGCCAGCAGGTCCGGGTCCTCGGGCAGCAGCAGATGGGAGGTCGCGTGCGAGTGGGCCTCCTCGAAGCCGCCCGCCGGGGCGACGCCGTCCACGGGCCGCCGGGTGGAGTGCAGATAGGGCACCGCGCCGATGCCGTCGGCGACGGCGTGGCCCAGGCCGGTCGCGGTCTCCGCGTAGCCGAGGACGACCGCGCGGGCGGCCTCGGCCGGGCCGAGGAGGTCGCGCACCCGGGCGCCCAGCTCCTGCCCGGCGCCCCGGACGACGGCCGGGCTCTGGGGGACGTGCTTGCCGAGGACGTTCGACACCAGCAGGTGGGCCCGCTTGGGGTTGCGCCGCAGGGCGAGGCCCAGGAGCTCGGGGAGCCGCTCGTCCCCGTCGAGTCCGACCCCGAGCCGCTCGGCGACCCAGCTTCCCGACCACACCACGTTGTCGTTGCCCTTCGTCATCAGCCGGCGACTCCGGCCGCCAGCAGGTCCACGAAGCCGACGTCCTCCGCGGCGACGCCGAAGGCGTCGGCCCGCCGCAGAGTCCGCTCCGCCCAGGCGCGGTGCGGCTTCACCTCGTTCATCTTGTTCGTGTACGCGGAGCGCAGCACCCCGCCCCCCAGGCGCGCGGGGCGCAGGATGTCACAGGCGTCGGTGTACTCCTCGTGGGTGACCACGGACAGGGCGTGCACGGGGGCCACATGGGAGGGGTGGATGCAGGTCTTGCCGAGGAGGCCGTTGGCGCGGTCGAGCTGGATCTCGCGGAGCAGGCCGTCCATGTCGTGCTCGATGAGGGCGGTGCGCAGCTCCTCGGCGCTGCCCTCCCGGAAGGGGCTCTGCCGGAGCTGGGGCTTGAACATGCGCTCCTGGGCGGGGAAGTACTCCCAGACCGGGCCGGTGATGGTGAAGCCGGTGCCGTCGGAGCGGCCGAGGACGTTGACGACGTCGGCGATCACGGAGGTGACGATCCGCACGTCGTAGGCGGTCATGTCGGGCGAGCGCCGCAGTCCGTAGGCGGAGCAGAAGTCGGTGACGCCGAGGCGCAGGGCGAGGACCCGGTCGCGGTACTTCTCGACGGCGCCGGCGATGCCGAGCAGGGTGTCGGTGCGGGTCTCCAGGTAGAGCAGCTCCGGCGACTCCAGCACGGGCATCGCGAAGAGGCGCCGGCCGCCGGCTGCCTCGGCGGCGGTGAGGGCTTCGAGGAAGGGCACGCCCCGGCCCTCGGTGAACTTGGGGAGTACGAATCCGGACAGCAGCCGGCGGGCGTCGCCGAGGCGTGCGGTGAGGTCCGGGATCTGTTCGGGGTGGCGGACCCGGACGAAGAGGAGGGGCACATCGGCGCCCCTGCGGTCCAGCTCGGCGAACTGGCGGACGAGGTTCTCCTCGGCCGTCTCCACATCCGCGTCGTCGATGGAGTCCTCCAGGCACAGCACCATGGAGACCACGCCGCGACCTGCTTGTTTGGCGATGTCGTCGGCGAGCCGGGGCCGGGTGGCGGGGCTGTAGAGGGTCGCGCCGAGGGCGGCGGCGAGCATCTCGGCCGGGGAGTCCGCGTCGAAGGTACGGGGTTCCTGGTGGAACAGCTTGGCGCGCTCGGCAGCCGGGATGTGCCCGAAATGACGCATGAAAATCCCCTGAACTGCCTCGGCGGGCCGGATGGTAGGTGGCCGGTAATAGTACGTAGGACCGAGTGTCCCTGGTTCCCCGCCCACATGAAATTCAGGTAACTCGTCCGCTTCCGCCCCATGTCGCCCGCGCGCCCCGGCCGGGCCCGCTCCGGGCGTGGCCGCGTGGCTGCTCCGGGGGTGGCCGCGTGGCCGCTCCGGGCGGGGCCCGGTGGCCGTTCGGGCGGTGCCCGCGCCGAGGTGCCGCCCCCGCGTTGTCCCGGCCGCACCCCGCCGGGCAGGATGACGGGCATGACGCACGCGATGCTGAAGGGTTCGAACGTTCCTCTGGACGCCACCGCCGTCCGGGCGGTGCTGCGCTGGACCCCGGGGGCCGGGGTGCCGGACGTGGACGCGTCGGCCCTGCTGCTCGGCACCGCGGGCCGGGTGCGCTCGGACGAGGACTTCGTCTTCTACAACCAGCCGCGCCACCCCTCGGGGCTGGTGCGGCGGCTGCCGAAGAAGCGGGTGGCCGAGCATCTGACGGACACCGTGGAGGCGGACCTCGGCGCGCTGGACGCCTCCGTGGACCAGGTCGTCATCGCCGCGTCCTCGGACGGGGGCACCTTTGAGCACGTCCGTGACCTGCGGATACTGATTCATGACGCGGCGGTGGCGGACGGTGAGCCGCTGGCCGTGTTCGACGTCCGGCCGGAGACCGGCGAGGAGACGGCGATCATCTGCGGGGAGCTGTACCGGCGCGGGGACGGCTGGAAGTTCCGTGCGGTGGCGCAGGGCTACCCCACGGGGCTGGTCGGGCTGGCGACCGCGTTCGGCATCTCCGTGGAGGAGACGGACCCGGCCGCGGACCCCGGGCCGGAGCAGCAGGCGGCACCCGCGCCCGCCCCGGCCCCCGGGTACGGCTATCCGGGCGCGGACGACGCGACGCGGCCCGCCTACGGCTACCCGCACAACGCCCCGCCTCCGCCGGCCACGGCCCCCGCACCGGCCCCGGGCTACGGCTATCCGCAGCCGGTGGGCGCGGCGGCGGCCCCGGACCCGGCCTTCCGGATGCCGCCGATGGGCCCGCAGTTCCAGCGGCGCTAGCCCGCCCCGGCCGAGGAGGAGGCCGGGGCCGGTCAGGCCCGGGTCTTGTAGCCCCGCCCCCACTGGAGCCCCCACCCGTAGAGCCGGTCCAGCTCGGCCTGGAAGCCGTAGACGAACTTGACCTCGCGCCGGACGACCAGTTCCCCTGCGCTGTTGTCGACGGTGAAGACGGCGCAGGAGCGGGCCTCGGGGGCGCGTTCGTCGAGTTCGATCTCGACCCGGGGGCCGTTGCTCGGGTAGAGGGTGCAGGTGGCGTGGGTCCGGTCGAAGGCCGGGGTCTGGTCGTAGATGTAGACGAAGAACAGCAGCCGCTTGATGTCCTCACGCCGGTCCAGATTGACGAAGATCGTCTCCCCGGAGGGGGCGCCGAAGCGGTCGTCGCCGCTGAGGCGGACGTACGGGGCCTCGTTGAGGCTGCCGAAGAAGCCGCCGAGCGGCTGGACCACGCCCTTGCTGCCGTCGGCCAGTTCGTAGAGGCAGCCGAGGTCCAGGTCGACGTTGACCATGCCCTGGGTGTGGGCCTGGACCAGGTCGGGCTGGAACATCTTCAGCGGGTTGCGCAGCAGGCTCCCGCCGGAGCGGGAGCGGCCCTCGATGTCGGAGGTGCGCATCCGCCAGGAGAGGTTGACGCGGAGGTTGCCGGTGGCGGCCCCCTGTTTGGTGAGCGAGACCGCGGGCCGTCGCTTGGTCAGCTCGATCGAGTTGGACGCCGCGCTGCCCGAGTCGAACTGCGCCGCGCCGCCCCGGAACAGGTTGTCCCAGAAGGCCATCTCCCCACCCCATCCTTCGTCTTGCCCGTCACGGGCGTGCACCCTTGCCCGTCCCCGGACCCGCCCCACCGCATACCGCGGGGCGGTCACGAGGCCGAGACCTCGTGACCGCCCCGTTCAGAGCGTTCCCTCCGGGCGGAGGGTGTCACACCCCCGAGGTGACCCCGGCTTTCTCACCCGAGGCGGCATCCTCGCGCTCCACGCGCTTGTTGCGCCGGATCGAGGAGAGGAAGGAGGCGCCGATCAGGACGACACCGAGGAGACCGGTGATGATCTCGCTGATCTCGTGCTGGATGGTGATGAGCAGGATGGCGGCGAGGGCGCCGATCGCGTAGTGCGCGCCGTGCTCCAGGTAGACGTAGTCGTCGAGGGTGCCCTCGCGGACCAGGTAGACCGTGAGGGAACGGACGTACATCGCGCCGATACCGAGGCCGAGCGCCATCCAGAAGATGTGGTTGGTGATGGCGAACGCGCCGATGACGCCGTCGAACGAGAAGCTGGCGTCGAGCACTTCGAGGTACAGGAAGAGGAAGAACGCGGCCTTGCCGGCGAGTCCGACGGCGGAGACGGGCTTGCCCTCGGCCTTGGCCTTCTCCTCCAGTTCGTGCTCGCGTTCCTCGTCCTCCTCCAGCTTGTCCTCGAAGTAGCCGGAGAGGCCGCCGACGACGAGATAGGTGATCAGACCGGCGACACCGGAGAGCAGGACGGTGGCGGACTTGTCCGCGACCCCGGTACTGGTGTGCGCGTGCGTGGCGAAGGTCATCGCCGTGACCAGCAGGATGATCAGGGCGACGCAGACCGACAGCATGTCGACCTTGCCGAGCTTGGCGGCAGGGCGCTCGATCCAGGCCAGCCACCGGTGCTCGCGCTCCTCGAACAGGAAGTCGAGGAAGATCATCAGCAGGAACATGCCACCGAAGGCGGCGATGGCCGGGTGGGCGTCGGTGACGAGCGCCTCGTACCGGTCCGGGTCGTCCATGGCCAGTTGGACCGCTTCGATCGGTCCGACCTGGGCACTGACGGCGACGATGACGACGGGGAAGACCAGTCGCATACCGAAGACGGCGATCAGAATGCCGATCGTCAGGAAGATCTTCTGCCAGAAGGCATTCATCTTCTTGAGGATGCCGGCGTTGACGACCGCGTTGTCGAAGGACAGCGAGATTTCGAGGATCGACAGGATCAGTACGATCCCGAACGCCTCCCAGCCCCACTGCCAGGCGGCGAAGGCGAGGCCGGCCGCCGTGACGGCGAACGACCAGCCGAAGGTTTTCAGAACCACTGGCTACCCAATCGTGTAATGGTCCCCCGTGTGGTGCCCCGAGGGGGCTTTCCCCCGTGGACGCACGCGGCTTCAAGAAACGTTGACGCCGAAGTCTAGAGCGATGCCGCGCAGGCCCGACGCGTACCCCTGACCCACTGCACGGAACTTCCACTCGCCGCCGTAGCGGTAGAGCTCGCCGAAGATCATGGCGGTTTCGGTGGAGGCGTCCTCGGAGAGGTCGTAGCGCGCGAGTTCCTGGCCGTCCGCCTGGTTGACGACCCGGATGAAGGCGTTGCTGACCTGGCCGAAGGTCTGGCCGCGGTTGTCCGCCTCGTGGATGGAGACCGGGAAGACGATCTTGTCCACATGGGCGGGGACCTTGGGGAGGTCGACGATCAGGGACTCGTCGTCGCCGTCGCCCTCACCGGTGAGGTTGTCGCCGGTGTGCTGCACCGAGCCGTCGGGGCTGGTGAGTTGGTTGTAGAAGATGAACCACTCGTCGCCGAGGACGCGCCCGTTCTGGCAGAGCAGAGCGCTGGCGTCGAGGTCGAAGGGCGCTCCGGTGGTGGAGCGTGCGTCCCAGCCGAGCCCGACGAGGACCTGGGTGAGATTGGGTGCGGCCTTGGAGAGGGAGACATTGCCTCCCTTGGCGAGCGTGACGCCCATGCTGATGTGTCCTCCCCTTGGTGACGTGCGGTGCGGGGGACGGCGGTGCGGGACGTCCGCACGGTGCCTCCCCCGGGTGTGCGGTGCTGCGGCGCCGGCCGCCGCGGGTGCGCGCGGCGGCCGGCGCCGGTGGCGGCGAGGCACGTCCGGCGCCGCACGGGAGGTGCGGCGCCGGACGTGGCTGCGGGTGCCGGTCGGCTCAGACGTTGACGCCGAAGTCCTGCGCGATGCCGCGCAGGCCGGAGGCGTAACCCTGGCCGATGGCGCGGAACTTCCACTCCGCGCCGTTGCGGTAGAGCTCGCCGAAGACCATGGCCGTCTCCGTGGACGCGTCCTCGGAGAGGTCGTAGCGGGCGAGCTCGTTGTTGTCGGCCTGGTTGACGACGCGGATGAACGCGTTGCGCACCTGGCCGAAGGACTGCTGGCGGCTCTCGGCCTCGTAGATGGAGACCGGGAACACGATCTTCTCGACGTCGGCGGGGACCGCGGCCAGGTTGACCTTGATCGCCTCGTCGTCGCCCTCGCCCTCACCGGTGAGGTTGTCGCCGGTGTGCTCGACGGAGCCGTCGGGGCTCTTGAGGTTGTTGAAGAAGACGAAGTTGCCGTCGGTGGCGACCTTGCCCTCGGCGTTGGTCAGCAGGGCGCTGGCGTCGAGGTCGAAGTCGGTGCCGGTGGTGGTCCGGACGTCCCAGCCCAGGCCGACGGTGACGGCGGTCAGGCCCGGTGCCTCCTTGGTCAGCGAGACGTTGCCGCCCTTGCTGAGGCTGACTCCCACGAGTCCCTCCAGTGGTCTTGAGGGGCAGCGCCCCCGTTGTGCGTTCCTGTTCGGATCAACGAAGAGATCCTAGTGACCGGTTCCCACGTGAGACAGGCTTTCGCCCCGCCGGGTTCCCCTCCGGAGCACGGAATCACCGCGCCGGATCACCCGGATCACAGGGCCGCGAGCGCCTTGACGTAGTCGTCGAGGTCCCGGGCGTCGGGCAGGTCGTTGACGACGGTCCAGCGCACCACGCCCTCCTTGTCGATGATGAAGGTGCCGCGCACCGCGCAGCCCTTCTCCTCGTCGAAGACGCCGTAGGCCCGCGAGGTCTCGCCGTGCGGCCAGAAGTCCGACAGCAGCGGGTACTCCAGGCCCTCCTGCTCGGCGAAGACGCGCAGGGTGTGGATCGAGTCGTTGGACACGGCCAGCAGCTGGGTGTCCTCGTTGACGAAGGCGGGCAGCTCGTCGCGGAGCGCGCACAGCTCACCGGTGCAGACACCGGTGAAGGCGAACGGGTAGAAGAGCAGCACCACGTTCTTCTCGCCCCGGTAGTCGGAGAGCGAGACGGTGCGCCCGTGGTTGTCCTTGAGGGTGAACCCGGGAGCCTTCGCGCCGACCTCGATCGCCATGGATGGTGCGTCCCTTCGTGAGCCGGGCCCCGGTGAACCGGACCGGGGGACCGGTGAACCTGATCCGTGGTTCGGCCCGGTGGGCCGAACCGGTGACCACCCCACCCTACGCAGAAGTGCGGGCGCGTGCGTGAGGCCCCCGCCGACCGGGGTCGGCGGGGGCCTCACGATGCTGCCGGACCGGGCCGGCGGCGCCTGCGGATCGCGCCGGGCGCCCGGCGCGCGGATTCAGCGCTTCTTCGCGGCCGCCTTCGGCGTGACCAGACGGGTGCCGTTCCAGTCCTTGCCGACGTTGGTGCTCTTGGTCTGGGAGAGGCCCGCCGTGGTGGCGGCCTCGCCGATCTCGCTGGGCTCGACATAGCCGTCGCGGCCCGTCTTCGGCGTCAGGAGCAGGATCTGGCCACCCTCTTCCATGTACGCGATGGCGTCCACCAGCGCGTCGGTGAGGTCCCCGTCGTCCTCGCGGAACCAGAGCACCACGGCGTCGGCCACGTCGTCGTAGTCCTCGTCGACGAGCTCGGTGCCTGTGGCCGCCTCAATGGCCTCGCGCAGCTCCGTATCGACGTCCTCGTCGTAGCCGATCTCCTGGACCACCTGGTCGGGCTGGAAACCCAGCCTTACGGCCAGGTTCGTCTCCGCGTGGTCCGCGGTCGCGCTCACGGCTTGCCTCCTGATCTTGTTCTTCCGGGAAATGCCTGGGGTCACGCGCACGGGCGTGACATTGGACCGTAGTCCACACGGGCGGGACGGATCGCGCAAGTACCCGGCCGTGCGGACCGCCGAAACGGTGACGTTTGCGGCCGTGTCGGCGCAACTCCCAACCCGCGGGCCGCCGCGGTGGCGCGGCGGTTCGCACCCTGTGAACCCCTATGCGCCAAAGCTACCCCTCGATCCGGCATTCGGAACCGAACGGCCGAACGAAACGGAGATCCGCTGTGGGCGTATGGTTGCGATTTGGCACCCCCCCGCGCCGGGGTAGGCGCTCCCCGCGGGGCCCCTCGGCGCCCCGTTGTCCCGGAGATCGGGGGTTACCCCTCGGTAGAGATGACGTACGCCTTCCACCAGGTACACGATGGGAGGCGGTGCGACAGCTTGACCGTCATCACTCATGCGCGTCTTCACCGCCGCGCGCGGCGGCAGACACCCGAACAAGCGAAGGAACAGCGTGGCTTCCGGATCCGATCGCAACCCGATCATCATTGGCGGCCTTCCCAGCCAGGTCCCCGACTTCGATCCCGAAGAGACGAAGGAGTGGCTGGACTCCCTCGACGCCGCCGTCGACGAGCGGGGCCGTGAGCGCGCCCGCTACCTCATGCTCCGCCTGATCGAGCGCGCCCGCGAGAAGCGCGTCGCCGTGCCCGAGATGCGCAGCACGGACTACGTCAACACCATCGCCACCAAGGACGAGCCGTTCTTCCCGGGCAACGAGGAGATCGAGCGCAAGGTCCTCAACGCCACCCGCTGGAACGCCGCGGTGATGGTCTCCCGCGCGCAGCGCCCGGGGATCGGCGTCGGCGGCCACATCGCCACCTTCGCCTCCTCCGCCTCCCTGTACGACGTCGGCTTCAACCACTTCTTCCGGGGCAAGGACGACGGCAAGGGCGGCGACCAGATCTTCTTCCAGGGGCACGCCTCCCCCGGTATCTACGCCCGCGCCTTCCTGCTGGACCGGCTCAGCGAGCAGCAGCTCGACGCCTTCCGGCAGGAGAAGTCGAAGGCGCCGAACGGCCTCTCCAGCTACCCCCACCCGCGGCTGATGCCGGACTTCTGGGAGTTCCCGACCGTCTCGATGGGCCTCGGCCCGCTCGGCGCGATCTACCAGGCCCGGATGAACCGCTACATGGAGGCGCGCGGTATCGCCGACACCTCCGACTCGCATGTCTGGGCCTACCTCGGCGACGGCGAGATGGACGAGCCCGAGTCGCTGGGCCAGCTCTCCATCGCCGCCCGCGAGGGCCTGGACAACCTGACCTTCGTGGTCAACTGCAACCTCCAGCGCCTCGACGGCCCGGTGCGCGGCAACGGCAAGATCATCCAGGAGCTGGAGTCGCAGTTCCGCGGCGCCGGCTGGAACGTGATCAAGCTGGTGTGGGACCGCACCTGGGACCCGCTGCTCGCGCAGGACCGGGACGGCGTGCTGGTCAACAAGCTGAACACGACCCCGGACGGCCAGTTCCAGACGTACGCCACCGAGACCGGCTCCTACATCCGGGACCACTTCTTCGGCGGCGACCACCGGCTGCGCGCGATGGTCGAGAACATGACCGACCACCAGATCCTGATGCTCGGCCGCGGCGGCCACGACCACCGCAAGATCTACGCCGCGTACCAGGCGGCCCGGGCGCACAAGGGCCAGCCGACGGTCATCCTGGCGCAGACGGTCAAGGGCTGGACCCTCGGCCCGAACTTCGAGGGCCGCAACGCCACGCACCAGATGAAGAAGCTCACGGTCGACGACCTCAAGGGCTTCCGCGACCGGCTCCACATCCCGATCACCGACGCCCAGCTGGAGTCCGGCCTGCCGCCGTACTACCACCCGGGCCGGGACTCGGAGGAGATCCAGTACATGCACGACCGGCGCACGGCGCTGGGCGGCTATGTGCCGACCCGGGTGGTGCGCTCGAAGCCGCTGGCCCTGCCGGACGACAAGACGTACGCGGCCGTGAAGAAGGGCTCGGGCCAGCAGTCGATCGCCACCACCATGGCCTTTGTCCGCCTGCTGAAGGACCTCATGCGGGACAAGGAGATCGGCAAGCGCTTCGTGCTGATCGCCCCCGACGAGTACCGGACCTTCGGCATGGACTCGTTCTTCCCGAGTGCGAAGATCTACAACCCGCTGGGTCAGCAGTACGAAGCGGTCGACCGGGAGCTGCTGCTCGCGTACAAGGAGTCGCCGACCGGGCAGATGCTGCACGACGGCATCTCGGAGGCCGGCTGCACGGCCTCCCTGATCGCGGCGGGCTCGGCCTACGCGACGCACGGCGAGCCGCTGATCCCGGTGTACGTCTTCTACTCGATGTTCGGTTTCCAGCGCACCGGTGACCAGTTCTGGCAGATGGCCGACCAGCTCTCGCGCGGTTTCGTGCTGGGCGCGACCGCCGGGCGCACCACCCTGACCGGTGAGGGCCTCCAGCACGCGGACGGCCACTCCCAGCTGCTGGCCTCGACCAACCCGGGCTGTGTCGCCTACGACCCGGCCTTCGGCTTCGAGATCGCGCACATCGTCAAGGACGGTCTGCGCCGGATGTACGGCGGGGACGAGGAGCACCCGCACGGCGAGGACGTCTTCTACTACCTCACCGTCTACAACGAGCCCATCCAGCACCCGGCCGAGCCGGAGAACGTGGACGCGGAGGGCATCCTCAAGGGCCTGTACCGCTTCAAGCAGGGCGAGGCGGGCGAGATCCCGGCGCAGATCATGGCCTCGGGCGTGGCCGTGCCGTGGGCCGTCGAGGCGCAGCGCATCCTCGCCGAGGAGTGGAACGTCCGGGCCGACGTGTGGTCCGCGACCTCCTGGAACGAGCTGCGGCGCGACGCGGTCGACGCGGACGAGCACAACCTGCTGCACCCGGAGGAGGAGCAGCGCGTCCCGTATGTGACCTCCAAGCTCTCCGGCGCGCAGGGCCCGTTCGTGGCGGTCTCGGACTGGATGCGCTCGGTCCCGGACCAGATCTCCCGCTGGGTGCCGGGCACGTACACCTCCCTGGGCGCGGACGGCTTCGGCTTCGCGGACACCCGGGGCGCGGCCCGCCGGTACTTCCACATCGACGCGCAGTCGATCGTGCTGGCGGTGCTGACCGAGCTGGCGCGGGACGGGAAGGTGGACCGGAGCGTCCTGAAGCAGGCGATCGACCGCTACCAGCTCCTGGACGTGGCGGCGGCGGACCCGGGCCCGGAGGGCGGCGACGCGTAACGCGCGCGGAGCGCGCGGGACCCGCGGAGGGGGTGACGGCCGGCGGCCGTCACCCCCTCCCGCCGTGCCGGGGGGCGGCCGGCCGGGGACCCGGTCGGCCAGAGCCCGGCGGCCCGGGCGGGTCAGCGTTCCCAGACCTTGAACGCGCGGACCCGGTACGGGGATTCGGGGACCCAGGTGCCCTTGCCCGGGTAGGTCTCGAACTCGCCCGTCTCGGCGCACTCGGCGGACTGGTAGGTGGTCACCGGGCGGCCGGTGCGGTTGGCGAGGGCGGCGGCCGTGGTGCCCGCCGGGAGCGGGACGCAGCTGTCGATGTCGAGCCCGGCCAGCTCATGGACCTGACGGGGGCCCTGGAAGCCCGTCCGGGCCCAGAGGCACAGCTCCCCCGCCCCGCAGGCGCCGAGTCGCGGGGGCGCGGCGGTGGGGGCCGCCTCAGCGGCTGCGGGCGGCGGGCCCGGTGGCGGGGCGGTGGGCGTGGCCGAGGCCGCGGTGGTGGTCAGGGCGCACGCGGTCAGTAACGCGGCGAGCAGGGTCCCGCGCATGCGGATCGGCATCGGAATCAACCCCCGTGGGTCGTATGAACGGTCGATCCCCAGCCTGACCTGCCCGGACCGTCCGCCGGAACACCCCGAGGGCCTGATCATCCGGATAGGCGACAGCCCCGCCGGGAGGTCCCGACGGGGCTGTCACAGGCCCGGAATTGACGCTTCCGAGGACCTCCGAGGCCCCCTGGAGCGCGGTGCGCGGGCGCGTCAGATGTGCACGCCGCCGCCCGCCGCGTCCGCGTTCGCACCGCGCTTGGTGAGCAGTGCCACGCCCGCGGCGACCACACCGACGACACCGGCGACGGTGAACGCCAGGCCCATCCCGGACATGAACGTGTCATGGATGACATCACCGATACGAGTGGCGAGGTCGGGCGTCATCCCCGGCGCGTCGGCCAGCTCGCGCGGGACGGCCCCGAACTCGGCCGCCTCCTCCAGCCGCGGGTCCGGTGGCACCGGAATGCCCGCCTCCCGCCAGTTGTCCGCGAAGTCCGCGCTGACCTTGGAGGACATCACCGCGCCCAGCACGGCCGTGCCGAGCGCGCCGCCGACCTGCATGGCCGCCTGCTGGAGGCCGCCGGCCACACCGGACAGCTCCAGGGGCGCGTTGCCGACGATGACCTCGGTAGCGCCGACCATGACCGGGGCGAGGCCCAGGCCCAGCAGGGCGAACCAGAGGGACATCGCGAAGGTGCTGGTCCCCTCGGTGAGGGTGGTCATGCCGAACATCGCGGTCGCGGTGCACACCATGCCGCCGACCAGCGGGACCCGGGGGCCGAACTTGGTGATCAGCACACCGGCGAGGGGCGAGGAGAGGATCATCATCGCGGTCAGCGGCAGCAGCCGCAGTCCGCTGTCGACCGGGCTCAGGCCCTGCACGCCCTGGAGGTAGAAGGTCACGAAGAACAGGCCGCCCATGAAGGCGAAGGCCATCAGGACCATCAGGATCGTTCCGGCGGTGAGCGGTACGGAGCGGAACATCCCGAGCGGGATCAGCGGCTCGCGGACCCGGGTCTCCCAGGCGCCGAACAGCAGGAAGAGGACCAGCGCGCCGGTCAGGCAGAGCCAGGTGTTGAGGCCGCCCCAGCCCCAGGACTCACCGGCCTTGATCAGGCCGTACACCAAGGCGCCCATCGCGCCGGAGAGCAGCACGATGCCGGGGATGTCGAAGGAGCGCGGCGCGTTCGCGGCGCGGTGGTCCCTGAGGATCACCAGGCCGAAGACGAGGGCGACGACGCCGACGGGGACGTTGATGAAGAAGACGGACTGCCAGCTCACGTGCTCGACGAGCAGGCCGCCGACGATCGGGCCGCCGGCCGTGGAGGCGCCGATGACCATGCCCCAGATGCCGATCGCCATATTGAGCTTCTCGGCGGGGAAGGTGGCGCGCAGCAGGCCGAGGGCGGCCGGCATCAGGAGCGCGCCGAACAGGCCCTGGAGCACCCGGAAGAAGATCACCAGGCCGATCTCGGTGGAGAAGCCGATCGCGGCGGAGGCGGCGGCGAATCCGGCGATGCCGATCAGGAAGGTCTGGCGGTGGCCGAAACGGTCACCGAGCTTGCCCGCTGTGATCAGGGCGACGGCCAGCGCCAGCAGATAGCCGTTGGTGATCCACTGGACCTGCGAGAGGGAGGCCCCCAGGTCCCGCTGGATCGCGGGGTTGGCGATCGCGACGATGGTGCCGTCCAGGGCGACCATCATGACGCCGATGGCGACGGCGAACAGGGTCAGCCAGGGGTGTCCGCGCAGCCCCCTGCCCGGTGCCGCCGGGGCGGAGTCCCGAGGACCCCCGGGTTCACTCGACGCCTCTTCGACGGTGGTCTGACTAGTCATACCCGGGAGGCTAATGTCAGCGACTGACAGTTGACAAACGGGTTCGCGCACCGGCCGCCGTCATCCTGGTCACAGGTAGCCTGAGCTGGTACGCGGCAGGAACAGCAGCGCAAACGCGGCAGGAACGCGGCCCACGAGTACGACGCGGGAACGCGGCGCGGATGAACAGCAACACCACGCACGGCGAAGAGGACGGTGACGTGACGGTCGAGCAGACCGGACTGCGGGCCCGCAGAAAGCAGCGCACCCGCGACGCCCTGGTGCGGGCCGCCCTGGAACTCTTCACCGCGCAGGGATACGAGCGCACCACGGTGGACGAGATCGCCGAGGCCGTGGAGGTCTCCCAGCGCACCTTCTTCCGCTACTTCGCCAGCAAGGAGGAGGCCGCCTTCGCCGTCCAGGACGTCATGGAGTCGCACTACCTCGCGGCCCTGCGCGACCGTCCGCCGCACGAGGCCCCCTTCGAGGCCATGGGCAACGCCGTGTTCGCGTCCTGGGACACCATCGAGGAGGCGATCTCCGACATCGTCCCCGTCGAACTGCACTGGCGCAGCTATCTGGTGATCGAGTCGACGCCCACCCTCCTCGCCGTGCTGATGCGGCGCTCCGCCGAGTCGGAGGAGGTGATGGCCCGGCTGATCGCCGAACGCGAGGGGCTGGACGTGGACCGGGACCCCCGGCCCCGGGTCGCGGTCGCCGCCTTCGGAGGGGTGATGCGGGCCGCGGGCCGGCTCTGGGGACAGGGGGACGATCCCCGGGCCGAGGCCATCCGGGCGCTGATGGAGACGTATATCGCACAACTCGGCCCCGCCCTCGCCGAGGACTGGCGGCGGTCGCCGGCGCGCCCGGCGGACTGACACACGCCCGGGGCGCACAACCTCCCCGCGCGGCGGGCGGCTTGGCGTCCGACGCGCCGCCGCGCCCCTCCCGCGCCCGCGCACGCGCCGTGAACGGGGCGGCACGGAACGGGAGACGGCACTCCCGTCGACCCCCACACTCCGCACACGGAACGTCACGTTCCAGGGCCCTGATCCCCGTTCGCGCGTGATGTGCCTCACGCCCCGCACGAGCCCCCTCGCGCGTCTCCTAGGGTGTTCCGCAGTGACTTCCTTCGACTCCACTCCGAACCCGACCGCCTGGCGCGTCCTGCTCGCACTCACGGTCGTCCTGATCATGCTGGCGACTTCCGGCTGGACCGTCATACGACATCAGAGCGGTCCCGGGAGCGCTCTGGGCGCGGAGCTGGCCCGCTGGCACAAGGCCGGCCTCGCCGGGCGGGCCCTGCCCCCGGCGGACGCGGAGCCGGGTCGGCTGGCCGCGTTCTTCGCCTCGCTCGGCGACCGGGCGAGCGGCCGGCTGGTGGCCGACTACCCCCATGTCGTCGGGAATCTCAACGGAGCGCCGGTGACCCTGCGTTACCGTGCGAACCGGCTGGCCCTCGGCGAGGCGCTGGCGGCGGAGCGGAAACGTGTCGCCGATCCGGGGCTGACCCCGGAGGGCCATCAGGAGGCGGTGCGGCGGATGCACCGCTTCGGCGCGCTGATGGACGAGGACCGGCAGATCCTCGCCTTCGACCCGGCCGGACCGGGCCGGGTGGCGGAGGTGTTCGGGGATCTCGACCGGGCCGAGCGGGTCTCGGTGATCGTCCCCGGCGTCGACACCAATCTGCTCACCTTCCAGCGGACCGCCCGGAAGTACTCCGCCCCCGTCGGCATGGCCCAGTCCCTGTACGCGGCCGAGCGGGCCGCCGCGCCCCGGGTGCGCACCGCCGTCATCGCCTGGGCCGACTACACCTCGCCGGTGGGCGTGGGCGTGGACTCGGCCACCGGGCGGCTCGCGGAGAGCGGCGCCCAGCGGCTGACCGCGCTCACCGAGGCGCTGCCGGGCAGTTCCCGGGTGGCCCTGTTCTGCCACAGCTACGGCTCGGTGGTGTGCGGGGTCGCGGCCCGGGGCCTGCCCTCCCGGGTCGAGGACCTCGCGGTCGCCGGAAGCCCCGGGATGCGGGCCGAGAACGTGGCCGGACTGGGCACGGCCGCCCGTGTCTGGGCCGCCCGGGACAGCGACGACTGGATCCAGGACGTGCCCCATATGGAGGTCGGCGGCCTCGGACACGGCGAGGACCCGGTGACGCCGGAGTTCGGCGCGCGGGTGGTCTCCGCGGAGCGCGCGATCGGCCACACCGGCTATTTCGAGCCGGGTACGGAGAGTGTCCACAACTTCGCGGAGATAGGTGTCGGCGCCTACGACGGCATCACCTGCGCGAGCGGCGACGACACATGCCGCAGTGGTATTCGCGGCGCAACGGGCGGAATACGCGCGTAGAGGCCGCGCGCGGGCCGGAGCAACCGGGTTTCCGCCGAGGGGCGACGGAGCGGCGGTCGGCGCATACGATGAGGCGCATGGGTGACGTACTGGCCGGAATTCAAGCCACCTGGGAGTTCGAGACCGACTCCGTGCTCATCCGCTTCGAACGGGGGATACGGGCGCCGAAGCTGTTCTCCGCGCTGCGCGAACGGCGCATCCCCCACGAGGCGTTGGCCGCGGTGACGCTCTCCCCGGGCAAGCGGGGCACCGTCGTGCTGCGTGCCGTGCCCAGACCCGGTTCGGACCCCCTGATGGACGCGGCGGACGGCCAGCTCAAGGAGGGCTCCGACCCCTACCGCCTGGTCCTCCCCGCCGACCGGGAGACCCTCGCCGAGTACTACGCCGACGAGCTGCGCGCCCGGATCGGCCCGCACGCCGACGAGCCCGCCGACCGGTACCTGGTCGCCGCCCCCGAGGCGCCCCTCGGCTTCAAGGCGTACGACGGCAAGGCGTCCTTCGACGGCTCGAAGGTGGCGTTCCGCTGGTTCTGGACGGGCGCCTCGACCGCCAAGTGGAAGGCGGGCGACCAGAGTTTCGCGCTCTCCGAGCTGAGCGGGGTGGAGTGGCGCTCGCCGGAGCTGCTGGAGGGCTATCTGCGCCTGCTGCGCCGGGGGAGCGAGAGCGGGCCCGCGCAGCCCGACCAGGACCCGGCGGCGGTCGTCTTCGGCCTCGGCTACGGGCCGGTGCACGAGTCGCTGCCGTTCGCGGCGGCCGTGCTGGAGTCGGTGCGCGGCCAGAGCCCGGCCCCCGCCCTCTCGGTCCCGGCGGCCCGCCGCGACCCGGCGGACATCGCGGACCGCATCCGGCACCTGGGCGATCTGCACGGTGCGGGGCTGGTGACCGACGAGGAGTTCAGCCGCAAGAAGGCGGAGCTGCTCGCGGAGCTGTGACGGGCTCGGTCGCCGGACCGGGCCTCGGTGACGGGCCGGGCCTCGGTGACGGACCGGACACCGCGCGGGGCGGGGCGCTGTGACGGCCCGGGCGCCCGGGGACGGCCTACGCTGGGGCCCGTCATGACCGGACCCTCCCCCGCCCCGCGCCCCTCGCCGCCCCCGGGCGACGGTCCCCGCGCGCGCCTGCTGCGCCGGCTGCGGCGCGGCGCCCGGGTCGTCGCCGCCGAGCTGGGCACCGCCTCCCCCGACGCCGCGCCGCTCTTCGGCGGCGCCGGGCCCCGGTGGGTGCGGTGGCTCCCGTACCTCGTGGTGTTCGGCTGCGTCTCCGCCCTGCTGCCGGTCACCGTCACCGTGCTGATCCAGGACTACCGGCTCAACGGCGCGCTCGCCGGGGCGCTCGCCACCGCGCAGACCGCGCCGCTGCTGCTCGCCGTCACCCGCCCCATGCACGCCTGGTGGATCGTCCTCACCGCCGACGTCCTCGGCGCCTTCGCGCTGCTGGGCGCGGACGGCACCGAGGGCCGGTCCTGGCCGTGGACGCCGATGGTGGTCGTCGGATACCTGGTCCTGATGGCCTGCCTGGGGCTGCGCGAGCCGCGCCGCCGGCTGGTCGCGGTCTGGCTGGCGACCGGGGCGGCGGGGCTCCTCTTCGAGCTGGTGTCCCAGCGGTACAGCGACGGCGTGCACCTGCTGCTGTTCGTGCTCAGCGGCGTGGTGCTGGTGGTGACGGGCGCGCTGCGCGAACGCGGCGAGGCCCAGCGGCTGCTGCACGCCCAGGAGACGATCAGCGAGGCGGAACGCGCCCAGCGGACCCTGCTGGAGGAGCGCACCCGGATCGCCCGGGAACTGCACGATGTGGTGGCCCACCACATGTCGGTCATCACCGTGCAGGCGGACTCCGCGCCGTACCGGATCGACGGCCTCCCGGACGCGGCACGCGAGGAGTTCGCGTCGATCGCCGCCGGGGCGCGCGAGTCGCTGACCGAGATGCGGCGGCTGCTGACCGTGCTGCGCAGCGACGGGTCGGCCGGCGAGAAGGCCCCGCAGCCCGGCCTGGAGCGCGTCCCCCAGCTGGTCGCGGCGACCGTGCGGGCGGGGGTGCCGGCCGAACTCTCCCTCCCCGAGGCGCTGTCCGGGGGCGGGTCCGGTTCCGAATCCGGGTCCGGGGGCGGGTCCGGGGGCGGGGAGGTGCCGCCCGCCGTGGACCTGTCCGCGTACCGGATCGTGCAGGAGGCGCTGGCCAATGTGGTGCGCCACGCGCCCGGCGCGCGCACCCGGGTGTCGATCACTGCCGACGACCGGGAGCTGACCGTCCTGGTGGTCAACGGCCCGCCGTCCGGGGCGGTTTCACCGCTGGAAGCGGCCGGCACCGGGCACGGTCTGGTCGGGATGCGGGAGCGCGTACGGTTGACCGGGGGCACCCTGGACGCCGGGCCGCTGCCGGACGGCGGCTACCGGGTCGCCGCCCGCCTGCCGCTGGACGGCGGCGATGCGGCACCCGGCGTCGGGGACACGGACACCACCGGGGGCGGCAGTTGACCATTCGCGTGATCATCGTGGACGACCAGGCCATGGTCCGCGCCGGGTTCGCCGCGCTGCTGGCCGCGCAGCCGGACATCGACGTGGTGGGCGAGGCGCCGGACGGACGGCAGGGCGTGGCGGCGAGCCGGTCCCTCCACCCGGACGTGGTCCTGATGGATGTGCGCATGCCCGAACTCGACGGACTGGCCGCCGCCCGGGAACTCCTGGACCCGCCGGCGGGTGTGGTGCACCGGCCCAAGGTGCTGATGCTGACCACCTTCGACGTGGACGACTACGTGTACGAGGCGCTGCGCGCGGGCGCCTCGGGCTTCCTCCTCAAGGACGCGCCCCCGGCCGACCTGATCGCCGCGGTGCGGGTGGTGGCGGCCGGGGACGCGCTCCTCGCGCCGTCCGTGACCCGCCGTCTGATCGCCGAGTTCGCCGCACAGCGCCCCGCCCCGCGCCGGGACCCGGCCCTCCGGCTGAACGGGCTCACCCCGCGCGAGACGGAGGTCCTGGAGCTGATGGCGCGGGGGCTGTCCAACCAGGAGATCGCGGGGCGTCTGGTCCTCGCGGAGCAGACGGTGAAGACGCACATCGGGCGCGTCCTCGCCAAGCTGGACCTGCGCGACCGGGCGCAGGCGGTGATCTTCGCGTACGAGTCGGGGCTGGTCCGCCCCGGCGACACCGCGCGCTGACGCGCGACCTCTGTCGCGGGCGTCTCCACCACCCCCTACCCCGGTATGACCTCGCGGTTGGCTCCGTGGTGTGACGCCCCCTCACCCGTCCCCTTCCTACCTTCCTCTCCGCCGCCGCACCCGGTGGCCGAGACGCGAAGGAGGGGCGGATGCGCCGCTACGGAAGGACCCTGGTCGCCGTCGCGCTGACGACGAGTGTGGTGGCGGGGACGGCGGGCTGGGCGTCGGGGAGCGCGCAGCGGGCGGTGACCGGTCCGCCGCCGGGCGCGGACGCCTGGCGGGCGGACACCTCCCTGGGGCGGGCCCTGCCCGACCCGGCGACGGCGGCGCCCGCCGAGGTGGCCGCCTTCTTCGCCGCGACGACCCCGGCCGAGGACCGGGCGCTGGCGCGCCGCCACCCGCTGGTGGTGGGCAACCTCGACGGCGCGCCGGTCCGGCTGCGTTACACGGCGAACGCGGCGGCCGTACGCGGCACCCCGTTCGCCCACCTCGCCGCGGACGGCCGCCGCGTCCTGGCCTTCGACCCGCGCGGCCGGGGCCAGGTCGCCGAGGTCTTCGGCGACCTGGAGCGGGCCCGGCACCTCGCGGTCGTGGTCCCCGGCTCGGACGTGGACGCGGGGACGGCGGAACGCGCGTCCGACCCGTACGGCACCCCGGCCGGAATGGCCCGCGCGCTGCGGGCCGCCGCCGGGCCGGACACCGCCGTGGTCGCCTGGACCGGCTACACCACGCCCGTGGGCGTCGGGCTGGACGCGGCGACCGGCGCGCTGGCGGAGGCGGGGGCCGAGCGGCTGGCCCGGTTCACCCGGGGGCTCGCGGCGGCGGGCGCACCCCGCCCGGCGCTGTTCTGCCACAGCTACGGCTCGGTCGTCTGCGGGCTGGCCGCGCGCCGGACGTACGCCCGTGACCTGGTCGTCCTCGGCTCCCCCGGGATGCGCGCGGAGAACGCGGCGGCGCTGGGGACGGACGCGCGGGTGTGGGCGGCGAAGGACCCCTCCGACTGGATCGCCAAGGTGCCGAACGTGCGCTTCGCGGGGCTCGGCCACGGCAACGACCCGGCCGCCCCCGCCTTCGGCGCCCGCCGGGTCCCCGCGGAGCGCGCCGAGGGCCACACCGGTTACTTCGCCCCCGGCACGGACTCCCTCGCCGCCTTCGCCACGATCGCGCGCGACGCCGTGCCCGCCGGGGGTGCCCGATGAGCGCGCCGGCGGCCCGGGGCAAGGCAGCGGCGGCCCGGTTCACGGCCCTCGCCGCCCGGATCGACGCGCGGACGCCCGGCGACCGGGACCGGGCCGTCGACGGGCTGCGCGCCCTCGCGCTGCTCGCCGTGCCCACCGGTCACTGGCTGCTCGGCGGCTTCACCCGGGACCCCGGCGGCGCCCTGCACAACGCGAGCCCGCTCAGCGCCTTCGGCGCGTTCGCACCGGTGAGCTGGGTCCTCCAGATGCTGGGGATCTTCTTCCTGGTCGGCGGATACGCCTCCGCCCGCTCCTACGCGCGCCGCACCGGTTCGACCGGCGCGTGGCTGCGGCGGCGGATGGTCCGCCTCGGCCGCCCGGTGCTCGGCGTCACCGCCGTGTGGGCGCTCCTCGTCCCGGTGCTGACCCTGCTCGGGGTGCCGGACACCACCCTGCGGACCGGCGCGACGCTGGTCGTCCAGCCGCTCTGGTTCGTCGGCGTCTACGCGGTGATCACCGCGCTCACCCCGCTCTGCGTCCGGGCCGCGCGGCGGGCCGGGGTGTGGTCGGCGCTCCCCCTGCTGGGGACGGTCGCGGTGGTGGACGCGCTGCGATACGGGCCGTGGGCGGCGGAGGTACCGGGCTGGGTCGCGGCGGTGAACATCCTGCCGGGGTGGCTCTTCGCGTACCAGCTCGGGGCGGCCTGGAGCGCGGGCCGGCTGACGCGGCGGCACGCGTGGGGGCTGCTCGCGGGCGGCGCGGCGCTCTTCGCCGTGCTGCTGCTCCTCTGCGGCTACCCGGCGTCGATGGTCGGCGTCCCGGGCGCGGCGCGCACCAACTCGCACCCGCCGTCGCTGCTGGTCCTGGCGCTGGGCGCGGCCCAGAGCGGCGCGGCGGTGCTGCTGCGGGACCGGCTCGCCCGGCTGCTGGCGCGGCCCGCGCTCTGGGCGCCGGTCGTGGTGGTGAACCTGTCGGCCATGACGATCCTGTGCTGGCACCAGAC
Organism: Streptomyces sp. NPDC005805; assembly: GCF_040630445.1. Lineage (NCBI taxonomy): Bacteria > Bacillati > Actinomycetota > Actinomycetes > Kitasatosporales > Streptomycetaceae > Streptomyces > Streptomyces sp. NPDC005805. Next base: position 8,263 of record NZ_JBEXXN010000066.1, on the reverse strand, counting down.
GGCGATGCTGGCGACGGCCGTCCCCGCGGCCTCCCTCGCCGGGGCGGTCCCGGGGCTGACGACCCCGCCGGACACCCTCGCGTGGATCGCGGCGCGCCTGGCCTGGCTGCCGCTCTTCGCGGGGCTCCTGGCGCTGATCGCCGCGCGGGCGCGGGCACTTGAGGCCCCCTGGCCGCACGGCGCCCGCCGCCTGCGGGCCCTGGCGGGCCTGCTGGGCGCCGGCTTCGCGGTGTACGCGCTGGGCTGGGCGTGACGGGGGCCGGGGCCGGGCCCGGCGCAACGGCCCACCCCGCCCGGTCCGGGCCCGGGCCGCCGACGCACCCCGCCCGGACCCGGGCCCGGGCCGGGCCCAGACCCGGGCGGATCACGCGCCCCGGCCCGGAACTACTCCCGCGCCGCCGAGGTCGAGGACATGTCCGGGTACCGGTCCCCCGCCACCTCCGCCGCCAGCGGCTCCAGGGCCGCCAGCTCCTCCGCGTCCAGCCGCAGCGCCGTCGCGCCGACGTTCTCCAGGAGGCGGGCGGGCTTGCGGGTGCCCGGGATCGGGACGACCGGGAGGCCGTGGACCTCCGCCCGCTGCTGGACCCAGGCCAACGCGACCTGCGCCGCCGTCGCCCCGTGCGCGGCGGCGATCTTGTGGACCGGTTCCAGCAGGGCCGCGTTGGTCCGCGCGTTCTCGCCGGTGAAGCGCGGCTGGAAGCGCCGGAAGTCGCCCTCGCCCAGTTCCCGGCCCGCGTCGGCGAACGCGCCCGTCAGGAAGCCCCGCCCGAGCGGCGAGTACGGGACGAAGGCGACGCCCAGCTCCGCCGCCGCGCCGACCGCGCTGCGCTCCACGTCCCGGCTGAACAGCGACCACTCGGACTGGAGGGCCGCGATCGGGTGGACGGCGTGCGCCTCGCGCAGCTCCGCGCCGGTCACCTCGCTCAGCCCGAGGTGCCGCACCAGCCCGCGTTCCACCAGCTCGGCCATGGCACCGACGGACTCGGCGAGCGGCACGGCCGGGTCGCGGCGGTGCATGTAGTAGAGGTCGATGACGTCGACGCCGAGCCGCCGCAGACTGCCCTCGACGGCCTGCCGGATGTACGCCGGGTCGTTGCGCACCACCCGGGCCTCGTCCCCCGCGCTCCGGTCGATGGCGAACTTGGTGGCCAGGGTGATCTCGTCGCGGTGCGCGGCGACGAACGGCGCGAGGAACTCCTCGTTCGCGCCCATCCCGTACATGTCGGCCGTGTCGAAGAGGGTGACGCCCCGGTCGAGGGCCGTACCGAGGGTGGCGCGGGCGGCGGACTCGTCGGTGTCGCCGTAGAACTCGCTCATGCCCATGCAGCCGAGGCCCTGGACGCCCACGAGGGGCCCGTCCGTGCCCAGGCGCACCCGGTCGATCCGCTGGTCAGCCGCGCGGGCGGAGCTGTCGTCGGTCATGGGGGGTCAGCCCTTCCTGGACGCCTCGCGGGCGTCCGCGTAGAAACCGATCTTGTGGTCCAGCACGGCGAGGGTGTCCTGGAGTTCGGCGATCCGCGTGATCACATCGGTGCGGGTGCGCTCCAACAGCTCGCGCCGGGCGTCGACGGTGTCCTCCCCGGCGCGGACCATCTCCGCGTACGCGACCATGTCGGCCACCGGCATGCCGGTGAGCCGCAGCTTGCCGACGAAGGACAGCCAGTCCAGGTCGCGGTTGGTGAAGCGGCGCTGCCCGGTGTGGGAGCGGTCGACGTGCGGCATCAGCCCGATCCGCTCGTACCAGCGCAGGGTGTGCGCGGTGAGTCCGGTCAGGGCGGCCACCTCGCTGATCGTGTAGCGGTCGCTGCCGTCGGGGCGCGGGTGCGCGGGCGGCGCGGACCGGCAGAGGTCGACGCGGGCGGCGGGCCGGGCGGGTGTGCTCTCGATCACCGTCATCCCCCCACGCTAGGACCTTGGAGTGCACTCCAGGCAAGCGGAATCGGGGCCGCCGTCCGCTGGGCGGAACAGGTTCGCGGGCAGCCCCGCCCCCCACTAGCCTGCACCGCCATGAGCGCCGCACGCCGTGCCGTCCCCGGGGACGCCGAAGAACTCGTCCGCCTCCGCCAGGTCATGGAGGAGTCACTGTCCGGCCCGGCGGCCGACCTCGGCTGGCGCCCCGCCGCCGTGGCCACCCTCCGGGACCGTCTCGGCGACCCGGACGGGACCATGGCCGCGTACGTCATCGACCGGCCCGGCGGCCCCGGGCTCGCGGCCTGCGCGGTGGGCACCATCGAGCACCGCCTCGGCAGTTCGGCGAACCCCCGGGGCACCACCGGCTATGTGTTCAGCGTCGCGACCGACGGCGACCAGCGCCGCCGGGGCCACTCCCGGGCCTGTGTGGAGGGCCTGCTCGACTGGTTCCGCGAGCACGGCGTCCGCCGCGTGGACCTCCGCGCCTCCCCCGAGGCCGAACCCCTCTACGCCTCCCTGGGCTTCGTCCGCACCCCGGACCCGGCGATGCGGCTGAAGCTGTAGCGGCGCGCCGGGAGCAGTGGCGGCCGCCGCCGGGAGCCGTAGCGGCCGTCGGGCGGTCGCGGGGCACGGTCTAGGCTCGGGGGCATGCAGAGCCTGGCGATGATCGAGAACTGGCCCGTCCCCACCGCGGCGGCGGCCGTGGTGCGTGCGGACGGGAGGGTGGCCGGGGCGCACGGGCCGACGGACCGGCCGTTTCCGCTCGCCTCGGTGACCAAGCCGCTCGCGGCCTACGCGGCGCTGGTCGCGTACGAGGAGGGCGCGATCGAGTTCGACGAGCCCGCCGGGCCGCCCGGGTCGACCGTGCGGCATCTGCTCGCGCACACCTCGGGGCTCGCCTTCGACGAGGACAAGGTGTCGGCCGGGCCCGGGACCCGGCGGATCTACTCCAACACCGGGTTCGAGGCGCTGGGCGACCACATCGCCAAGGCGACCGACATCCCGTTCGCCGACTACCTGCGCCAGGCCGTGCTGGAACCCCTCGGCATGACCGCGACGAGGCTGGCGGGCTCGCCCGCCAAGGACGGCGTGTCCACCGTGGACGACCTGGTGCGCTTCGCCGCCGAGGTGCAGGCGCCGCGTCTGCTGGACCCGCGCACGGTCCTGGAGGCGATGACCGTCACCTACCCGGGCCTCGCGGGCCTGCTGCCCGGGTACGGCCGGCAGACCCCGAACGACTGGGGCCTCGGCTTCGAGATCCGGGACGGCAAGTCCCCGCACTGGACGGGGAGTTCGTCCTCCCCGCGCGCCTTCGGCCACTTCGGCCAGTCCGGCACCTTCCTGTGGGTCGACCCGGACGCGGGCGCCGCGTGCGTCGCCCTCACCGACCGCGCCTTCGGCCCGTGGGCGATCGAGGCGTGGCCGCCGTTCACGGACGCGGTCCTCGCGGAGCTGCGGGACGGCGCCACGGCGTAGCGCGGGCCGCCCGGCCCCTTCCGGCCGGCCGCACCCGGCTCCGGCGACCCGGCCCGGTCCGCCCGGTCCCCGCGACCGGGCCCGCCCGGTTCAGCCCGTCGCCCGCGTGGCGACCGGCTCAGTCCGGCGGCGAGGTCGCCCCCGCGCCCGGCCGGCAGCGGGCCCCGGGCAGCGGGCCGTCCGTGCCCCGGAGGACCACCCGCAGCGTGCCGTCCGCGCGCTGCGCGTGGGAGATCGTGCAGACGAGCTGGCGGCGCGCCACCGGGCCCAGGTCCCCCAGCGGGGCGGCGAACACGGCGGTCACCGTGTCACCCGCCGCCGTGACCTCCTTCGGGGCGGCGGCCGGTGCGGGCAGGGCGGGGTCGTTGCGCAGCCCGGCGCGCCTCTCGTTCTCGCGCGGGCCGGCGAGGAGTTCGGCCACCGCCTTGACCGGGGACGGCGGTCCCGGGACGGCCCCCTGGGTCGGGGGTTCCTCGTACTCGGAGCCGAAGAAGCCGTCCTCGTTGTTCCCGGCCCCCCACGCGTTGTCCACCATCCGGGGCACGGGCATCAACTGGCCGTCCGTCGAGACGAAGAACAGCAGCATGCTGACGCCCGGCCCCGGGAGGATGTCCAGGACGGGCGGGCTGCCCGCCTCGATGACGTCGGTCTCCTGTATGCCGCAGGCGGTGAGCGGGAGGAGCGCCGCGAGCAGCCAGGCGGCGGGGCGGCCCCGGAGGCGCGGGCCGAGGCGGAGGCGGTGCTTCATGAGTGCGCCACCCCCTCGCCCGGCCGGGCGTCGCCGTCCGGCCCGGTGTCGCCGTCCGGCCGACCGCGCAGCGGCAGTTCGACGGTGAAGACCGCGCCGCCGCCCGGCGCGTTCGCCGCCCGGACCGTGCCGCCGTGCAGCCGGACGTTCTCCTGGGTGATCGCCAGGCCGAGGCCGCTGCCCGCCGAGCGGGTACGGGCCGCGTCCGCCTTGAAGAACCGGTCGAAGATGTGCGGCAGCACCTCGGGCGCGATCCCGGGGCCGGAGTCGGCCACCTCCACGATCAGGTGCTCCCCCTGGACGGACAGCCGGACCGTGACCGGTTCGCCGCCGTGCCGCAGGGCGTTGCCGACCAGGTTGGCCACGACCACGTCGAAGCGGCGCGGGTCGAGGCGGACCCGGATGCCCGGGGGCAGGTCGGTGCGGACCCGCCCCTGCCAGTGCCGGGCCGCCAGCGTCTTGCGGACGGTCTCGGCGGCGTCGACCTCGTCGGTGTGCAGTTCGGCCGCGCGGGCGTCGAAGCGGGAGATCTCCATCAAATCCTCCACCAACACCGCGAGTTTGCCCGTCTCGGCGCTGACCAGACGGACGGCCCGGGCGGTGTCCGGGTCCAGGCCCTCCGCGTCCTCGTCCAGCACCTCGGTGACGGCGAGCATCCCGGCGAGCGGGGTGCGCAGTTCGTGGGAGACGTCGGAGGCGAACCGGCGGGCCCGGGCCTCGGCCTGCTGGAGTTCGTCCACGGAGCGTTCCAGCTCCCCCGCCGACTCGTTGAACGTCCGTGCCAGGTCGGCGAGTTCGTCCCGGCCCCGGACGGTGATACGGGTGTCGAGCCGGCCGCTGCCCATGGAGTGCGCCGCGCGCCGCAGTTCGCGCACCGGCCGCAGCACGCTCCGGGCGGCGAGCAGCGCGGGCACCACGGCGACGGCCAGACCGGGCAGGGCGCCGTCCCGGGCGGCGGTGAACAGCGCCTCGATGTTCGCCTCCTGCTCGGTCATGCGCATCACGGCGAACACCACCAGCCCGGAGGGCACGGCGGCGGCCCGCGCCGGGTCGGTGCGCACCATCAGGGGCATCCCGACGGTGAAGTACGGGACGCCGTCGCGCACCACGCGCTCGAAGCTGGCGTGGGTGGTCGTCAGCGCGGCCCGCCGCAGCTCGGGCGTGATCACGGTCGAGGTCGGGTTCTGACCCGAGGAGACCCGCAGGGAGCCGTACTCGGCGAAGACCACCCAGGGCTGGGGTTTGGCCTTCGCGGCGATGACGAAGAGGAGTTCGCGCAGGGTGTCCGGGTCCGGGGGCAGGCTCGGCGCCAGGTTCTGCACCTGCTCGCGGAAGGAGGCCACGGCGGTGTCCTGTGCACTGGCCAGGACGGCGCTGCGGGCCTCGCGGTAGGTCAGCGCGGAGCTGGTGGCGGAGCTGACGACGGCGACGAGGAGGAACGCGAGGACGAGGCGGGTGCGCAGCCCGAAGCGCGCGATCCGGCGCGTCCTCGGCGGCGTGGCCGGGACGGCCGTGGCACCGGTACCGGTCCGCGCCCCCGCCCGGAGCAGCCTCACAGCGGGCCGAAGCGGTAGCCGAAGCCCCGCAGGGTCTGGATGTACCGGGGACTGCCCGCCGGGTCCTCGATCTTGGTGCGCAGCCGCCGTACGCACGCGTCCACCAGCCGTGCGTCCCCGTGGTAACTGTGCTCCCAGACGTGCTCCAGGAGCTGCTGGCGGCTGAAGACCTGCTCCGGGGCGGCGGACAGGTGCAGCAGGAGCTTCAGCTCGGAGGGCGCGAGGGCGAGGCGGGTACCGGCCCGGGTGACGGTGAGCCCGGCGCGGTCGATGGCGAGGTCCCCGTGGTGCTCGACGGCGGGCCGCGCCCCGGCCGGGTCCTCGATACGGCGGAGCACCGCGCGGATACGGGCCTCGATCACCTCGGTGCGGGCGGGCTTGACGATGTAGTCGTCCGCGCCCGCCTCCAGGCCGATGACCACGTCGAAGTCGTCGCCGCGCGCGGTGAGCATGATGATCGGCAGCTGGCTGGTCTCGCGCACCCGGCGGCAGACCTGGACGCCGTTCATCCCGGGCAGCATCAGGTCGAGCAGCAGCAGATCGGGCCGGAAGGCGCGCAGGGCGTCGAGCCCGGCCTCGCCGGTCGCGGCGGCGAGGACCTCGTGGCCGCGCCTGCGCAGCCCGAGCTCGACGCCCTCGCGCACGGAGGGGTCGTCTTCGACGAGGAGGACGCGGGGCATGGCGATGACTCCAGGGGGTGAGGGCGGTGGGGAATCCCGCCGGTGGGGAAGAGCACGGGAGCGGCCCGGACGGTTCCCGGACCTGAACGGTGTGAGCGGTGTGAGCGGTGTGAGCAGGGCGAGAGATGCGCGTGGGGCGGGCGGTGTCACCGCTTCCCGCCCGGCCGGGCCCGGCGCAGCCGCCCCGCCACCCGGCCGAGCAGCGTCTCCAGCTCGGTCAGCCGCAGCGGCCTCGCCAGCAGCGCGAACACCGCGAGGACGGCGACCGACCCGGCCCCGGCCCCGGCCCCGGCGAACGCCCCGCCGGGCTCCGCCCAGCGCGCCACGAGGTGCCCGAGCGGGGCGGCGGGGACGGCGGCGACGAGCAGCCGCGCCTGCGCGGCCACCGTCGCCGACCGCCACAGCCCCCCACGTGCCCCCGACGCGGACCCGGGACCGGATGCGGGCTCAGCCCCCAGCCTGCGCCGCAGCACCACCGCCGTGACCAGCCACCCCGCCACCAGCGCCACCGAGTACGCCCCCGCGATCCCGGTGACCGCCCAGCGCGCGGGCAGCACCAGCCAGGCCGCCCACGACAGCGCCGCGTTCAGCCCGGCGATCACCAGGTTCAGCAGGAACGGCGTCCGGGTGTCGGAGAGCGCGTAGAAGGTGCGCGAGAGGACGTACTGCCCGGAGAACGCGACGAGCCCCGGCGCGAACGCCATCAGGATGCCCGCCATCACGGCCACGTCCTCCGCGCCCGTCGCCCCGTACCCGTAGACCGTCCCCATCAGCGGCTGCGCGAGGGCGAGCAGCGCGCAGGCGGCCGGGACGACCAGCGCGGCGCTGCGGCGGAGCGCGTACGCCACGTCCCGGCGCAGCGCGGCCGTGTCCCCGTCGGCCGCCGCGCCGCTCATCCGGGGCAGCAGGGCGGTCATCAGGGAGACGGTCACGATGCCGTGCGGCACCGCCCACAGGACATAGGCGCTGGTGTACGCGCTGAAGCCCGCGCCCTCCACCCCGGCCTCCTGCGCGGCGAGGCCCGCCGAGGTCGCGAGCCGGGTGGTCACCCAGTACGCGGCCTGGTTGGTGAGGACGAGCAGCACCAGCCAGCCCGCCGAGCGCAGCGGCCGGGTCAGCCCGGCGCCCCGCCAGTCGAAGCGCGGCCGGAAGCGGAAGCGGGCCGCCCGCAGGGCCGGGAGGAGGGCGGCGGCCTGGACCGCGATCCCGGCGGTGGTGCCCCAGCCGAGCAGCGCGGTCTCGCCGGGGGTGAGCCGGCCGCCGTCGCCGGTCGCCAGGTAGAGGCCGAACACGGCGATCACCACGACGTTGTTGAGCACCGGCGTCCACATCATCGCGCCGAACCGGCCGCGCGCGTTCAGCACCTGCCCGAGCAGGGTGAACACGCCCAGGAAGAAGATCTGCGGCAGGCAGTAGCGGGCGAACGCGACGGTCATCGCGCCCTGTTCGCCGGAGTAGTCGGTGTACGCGCCGATGATCGCGGGCGCGGCCCACACGGCGGCGGCGGTCAGCGCGAGCAGGGCGAGGACGCAGACGGTCAGCAGCCGGTCGGTGTAGGCCGCGCCGCCGTCCGCGTGCTCCTTGCCCGCGCGGACCAGCTCGGGCACGAAGACGGCGTTGAGCGCGCCGCCGATCAGGAGCATGTAGACGATGGTGGGCAGCGCGTTCCCGACGGCGTACCCGTCCGCGACCAGCCCGACGCCGAGGGCCGCCGCGACGACGGCGGACCGCGCGAACCCGGTCGCCCGGGACACCAGCGACCCGGCGGCCATCACCAGCCCGCTCCGCGCGACCGACGGCGCCTTCCCGCCGTCCCCGCCGGACCCGGCGGACCCGGCGGGAGCGCTGCCGGTCTCCCCCGCCGGAGCCGCGCCGTTGCCCCCGGCCGGGGG
>NZ_JBEXXN010000065.1:0-34859 GCF_040630445.1 Streptomyces sp. NPDC005805 | reverse complement strand
TGCCCGTGCCCCGGCACGGGCAGGCGCCGGGGGCCGGGGCCGGGGCCGGGGGCCGGGGCGGGGTGGCGTCAGGCCAGGTCGCCCGTCGCGTCGCGGACCGTCTCGCCGACCTCGTCCGCGAGGCCGGCGGTCGGGGCGTCCAGCCGGCTGAGGGCGTCGCCGCCGGTCAGGGCTCCGTCCAGGGTGTCGGCCTGGGCGGCGGGCGGCGGGCTGACGGCGGCGATGAACGCGCCGGTGGCGAGGGACATGACGGCGAGCATGCTGCGCTTCTTCATGCCTCGTCCAACTGCCGCCGGTGCCCCGGGGACACGGGTCGCCGGCGGAAAGCGCGTTTTGACAGGTCACACCTGGCGCGCCGGACGTGTCACAGGCCGGCGCGCAGGGCCGCGGTGTGCTCCCGGATCTGCTCGGGCGTCAGATAGGCGTCGGTGTACTCGAACTCCCGCAGGGTGCCCGGGTTGCGCGCGAGGAAGCCGGTCCGCACGAAGTCGTCCCCGGCGACCGCGTTGAGCATCCAGTTGGTGGCGACGCGGATCTTGGCGACATTGGTGCGCAGGGCGCTCCAGTGGTAGCCGCGGGCGACGGCCTGGGCGGGCAGTCCCCGCAGTTCGATGCCGAGGGGCTTGGAGACGGCGTCCTTGCCGCCGAGGTCCACCACGAGCCCGAGGTCCTTGTGCTCGTAAGGCTTCAGGGCGGCCCCGCGCAGGGTGGCGATCACATTGGCGGCGGCGGTGCGGCCCTGGCGCTGGGCGTGCTGGGCGGTGGGCGGGCAGATCGCCCCGTCGCCCTTCACCAGGTCGGGCACGGCGGCCGCGTCGCCGAGGGCGAACACCCCCGCGGCGCCGGGGACGGTGAGGTCGGGCCGGACCAGCAGGCGCCCCTTGACGGTCTCGGAGCCGAGGGTGGCGACGAGCGGGCTGGCGGCCACCCCGGCCGTCCAGATCAGGGTGCGGCAGGGCAGGACCCGGCCGTCGGTCAGGGTCACCTTCTCGGGCCCGGCCTCCGCCACGGACACCCCGAGGGAGACCTCGATCCCCCGGCGCTTGAGGATGGCGAGGGCGGCGTCGCCGAGCTTCTCGCCGAGTTCGGGCATCAGCCGGGGGGCGATGTCCACCAGGTGCCACTTGATCTGACGCGGGTCCAGGCGGGGGTAGCGCTTCACGGCGCCGGTGGTGAGGCGCTGGAGGCAGGCGGCCGTCTCGGTGCCCGCGTAGCCGCCGCCGACCACCACGAACTGGAGCCGGGACTCGCGTTCGTCCTGGTCGTGGCTGGCGTCGGCGAGGTCGAGCTGGGCGATGACGTGGTCGCGGATGTAGGTGGCCTCGGCCAGGGTCTTCATGCCCCGGGCGTGATCGACGAGCCCCGGGATGTCGAAGGTCCGGGTGACGCTGCCGGGGGCCAGGACCAGGAAGTCGTAGGACTGGGCGGACAGCTCGCCGGTGATCTTGCGGATGACGCACGCCTTGGCCTTGGTATCGATTCCGACGGCCCCGCCGGGGACGATCCGGGTGCGGTGCCGGCGGCTGCGGCGCAGCGAGAGGGCGACCGACTGGGGGGTGAGGACCCCGGAGGCCACCTGGGGCAGCAGCGGCAGGTAGAGCTGGTACGAGAACGGTGTGACCAGCAGGATCTCCGCCTCCGACGGGGAGAGTTCGCGTTCCAGGCGGCGTACGCACTCGACTCCGGCGAAGCCGGCGCCCACCACAAGAATCGTCGGTCGTGCCACGGTGTCCGTCCCTTCTGCGACGGGTGAGGTCTCTCCGCGCCGGCTGCGGTGTCCCCGGCCACGCGGGTGGTCCGGGTCCCGGCCCGCGGGGCGGCCCGGATCGTCGGCCGGACCGCGGGGACGAGCCGTCGGCACGACGATTCTCCGTCAGCGGGCGGCTCGCTGCCTGCTCAGACGATCGGGTGCCCGCGGGTGGGGCGCGGCATGCGCGCGTTTCGCCCGCCGGGCGACGGGCGGAGGGGCCTGGTGGTCCAGACCCCTCCGGTGGTGGACATCGGGTCCGCGACCCGCTCGCGCTCCCGGCGGCCCGGCGCGCGGCCCGCCTCCGCCGACGCCCTGGCCCCGCCCCTGTCGGCCCGCCCGGGCGAGGCGGACCTCACGCCGCGGCCGCGGGCTCCTCGTCCGCCGCCAGGGCCGCGCACAGCCAGTCGTGGGCGGCTCCCGGGGTCGGCGCCGCCGGTCCGAAGAGAACCGCCGCCTGCTCCCAGTAGCTGTCGATCCGGGGGTCGGCGGCGAGCGTTCCGCCGAGCTGCCGGCGGAACGCCGGGGTGTCCCGGGTGCCGCACGCCGCGGCGTGGACGGCGACGAAGGAGTCCAGCGCCTCGCCGGGGCCGGGACCGCGGCGCGCCAGCAACTCGGCGGAGGCCAGGGCGTACGCCTCGGGCAGGCCCTCGTAGAGCACGGCGGGCCGGTAGCCCGTACCGCCGCGGTGGGCGGCCGGCCGGCAGTGCGCCGCACCGCCGGTGCACGGGCCGGACACCAGCGCGTGCAGCCTGGCGAAGGCGAGCACCTCGGCGGGCGCGGGGTCGGCGGGAGGCTGCGGCACCGCGTGCTCGACGACGGCCGCGACCACCCGGGCGGGCAGTCGCGGGGGCAGCCAGCGCCGCCAGAAGCGGACGAGGGAGGCCGTAGTGGGTGGCGTGGTCACCGCGCCGACCAGCCGCAGCCGCTCGGCCCGTTCCCCGGGCGGGCAGTCGTGGACGAGCCGCAGGGCGGCCTCCCGCCAGCGCAGGGCGGCCAGTTGGGAGCCGACCTCGCGCAACTGCCCGGCGACGGCGCTCTCCACCGCGCTGTCGAGCCCGTCCCGCGCCGCCTCCGCGTCGAGGACGCCGGCCACCTCGGCGACGGGCAGCCCCAGGGCGCGCAGGGAGCGGATCAGCCCGATCCGTTCCAGCGCCCCCGGGCCGTACCGCCGGTGGCCGCCGGCGCTGCGGCCGGCCTCGGGCAGCAGCCCGTGGTCGGAGTAGAAGCGGACGGTCTTCACGGTGACGCCCGCGCGGGCGGCGAGTTCACCGATGCTCCATGTGGCGTCGGGCGTCAAGGCCGGCCCCCTCCTCCCTTGAACCTCCCCCAGGGGGAGTTCCTACCGTACCGGCGACGGCGGCCGGACATCCGGGGCGGCCGCGCGACCGCACTCCCGAGGAGACCCTCATGACGGCATCCGTCCCGCCACCCGCCACGGCCGCCGCGCAGGACCGCGCACCGAACTGCCCGCCGGACTCCGCGCCCGTCTTCGTCCTCGTCGCCGAGGCGCACACCGGCGGCTGGATCTGGCAGGAGGCGGCCGACCGCCTGCGGGAACTGGGCGCCGAGGCGCACCCGGTGACGCTCACAGGCATGGGCGACCTGCTGCGTCCGGCCGGTCCCGGCACCGATCTGGAGACCCATGTCGCGGACGTGGTGCGGGTGATCGACGCGCTGGACACCCGGCGGGCGGTCCTGGTCGGGCACGGATACGGCATCCACCCGGTGCTGGGCGCGGCGGACCGGCGGCCGGAGCGGGTCGTCAGGATCGTGCATCTGGACGCGGGCCTGCCCGGGGCCGGTGACGCGCCGCTGCTGCTGGTGCCCGACGAGGAGCTGCGCGAGCGGCTGTCCGGGGCCGGTGGAGGCGGGTGGCTGGTGCCGCCGCCCGGGCCCGGTGAGTGGCACCGGTGGGGCAGCACCGACGGCGTCCCCGACGCGGCCCTGGCGAGGCTGGCCGCGCTCGCCGCTCCGCAGCCCGCGGCCACCCTGACGCAGCCGCTGAAACTCACCGGGGCGGCGCCCGCGCTGCCGTCCACCGGGGTGCTGTGCACCGCCAACGGGTCGGACATCGCGCTGGTCGAGATGGCGGTGGGACTCGGTGATCCCCGTCTCCAGGCCCTCGCCGAACCCCGGGTGACCTTCTTCGAACTCCCCACGGGGCACTGGCCGATGCTCTCCGCGCCCGAGGAACTGGCCCGGGTCCTGGTGCGGGCAGCCCGGGGAGAGGGCCACCGGATCACGCCCGGTACGGCGCAACCGCCGGCCCATCTGCGCCCGTTCGTTCTCGATCCGCCGCACTGCCGCCGGGAGCGGTCGGGCACGGTCGACCTCTATCTGCCCGGGGACCTGCCCGGGGCGGACGGGGCCGGGGCGGCGCTCGCGGGCGGGCCGCGCCCGGCGGTGGTGCTCGTCCACGGCGGGCCGGTGCCCGCCGGGGTCCGCCCCACGCCCCGGGACTGGCCGGCCTTCGTCGGCTACGGCCGCCACCTGGCGAGCCTCGGCGTGATCGCCGCGACCGTCGACCACCGGCTGCACGGCGTCGGGGAGTACGAGCGTGCCGCCGAGGACGTGGCCGCGGCGGTCGACGCGGTGCGTGCCGACCCGCGGGTGGACGGGGACCGGGTGGCCCTGTGGTTCTTCTCCGGCGGCGGGCCGCTGTCGGCGGAGTGGCTGGCCGCGCCGCCGCCGTGGCTGCGGTGCGTGGCGGCGACCTATCCGGTGCTGGCGCCCCTGCCGGGCTGGGTGCTGCGCCCGGGGCGGTTCCGTCCGGTGGAAGCGCTGCGGACGGCGGGGCGGCTGCCGGTCGTCCTGACCCGGGTCGGCCGCGAACACCCCGGGATCGCGGCGACGGTGGCGGAGTTCGTGTCCGCGGCCCGGGAGTGCGACGCGGCGGTCGAGCTGATCGACGTGCCCGGGGGCCATCACGGCTTCGAGACGGTCGACCACACGGAGGAGGCGCGGGAGGCGGTACGGGCGGCGGCGGCCGCGGTGGTGGGCCATCTGCGCGGCTGACCCGGGCCGGGCGGAGGCGGGCGTCGGGCGGGGCCGGGCCGCCGGGCCGACAGGCGACGCGAGCGGGGGCGGGGGCGGGGCCGGCCGACGGGCGACGCGGGCGGAGGAAGGTGGCGGGCGTGGCTCGCCGGGCAGTCCGCCCCGCCCGGCATTGGGGTGACGGCCGCCCGCCCGGTGGGCGTGGCTCGCGCCCGCACCGGCCGCCGTTCCTAGGGTCTGCGGGGCAGTCGTCAGGACGGAGAGGGCGAGATGGTACGAGGCCGAGGCCGAACAGCGGACACACGGACGGGCACGACAGCGGCCGGGCCCGGCGGTGCGCCGGGCGGGCCCCCGGTGCGGCGGACGGGAGGCCGACTCCGGCGCGGGCGGCGGCTGGCGGCCCTCGCCGGCGTCCTGCTGCTCTGCGCCTGGCCGGCGGCCTCCGCGACCGCGGACCCGGCGGGCGGGCCAGGGCGGCCGGAGACGGCGGCGCTGTATGTGTCGGACTACGGCAACAACCGGGTGGTGCGGCTCACCTGCCGGGGCGCGCAGACGACCGTGCCGCTCGACGGCCTGGTGCGGCCGACCGGCCTGGCCTGGAGCGCCACGGGCGACCTCTACGTCGCCGACACGGGGAACAACCGTGTGGTGAGGCTGCCCGCCGGCGGGGGCGAGCAGACGACCGTGCCCGCCGAGGGCCTGTCGCGTCCGCTCGGTCTCGCGGTGGCCGCGGACGGCAGCCTCTATATCGCCGACAGCTTCAACGACCGGGTGGTACGGATCGGCGCGGACGGCTCCGGTCAGACCACGGTGCCGACCGAGGGGCTGCTCCACCCGTGGGGGCTGGCGGTGGCGCCCGACGGGTCCCTGTACATCTCGGACTTCGTCAACGACCGGGTGGTCAGGGTCCCGGCGGACGGGTCCGGCCAGACCACCGTGCCGGCCGAGGGCCTCTCCCAGCCGACCGGGCTGGCGCTGGGCCGCGCGGGAGACCTCTTTGTCTCCGACAGCGGCAACAACCGTGTGGTGGCGGTCTCCGCCGGCGGGGTGCAGCGGACCGTGCCCGCCGACGACCTGGGCAACCCGCTCGGTCTCGCCTTCGACGCACGCGGCCGGCTCCATGTGGCCGACGCCTTCCACGACCGGGTGGTACGCGTGGACCCCGTGACCGGCCGGCAGGTCACCCTCCCCTCGGACGGGCTCAACACGCCGACCGGGCTGGCGTTTCCGCCCGGGGGCGACTGTCCCCGGCCGGGGCACCCCGGGCACTGAGCGGCGGCCCGGGGCAGAGAGGCGTGAGCGGCGGGGCGGGCCCGGTCGGTAGCGGCCGGGCCCGGTCCGTCACCAGTCGCCGTCGGCGACCGGCTTGCCCGGGGCGGGGGCGTCGCCCAGGGGGTGGACCTGGTGGGCGCCGGGCGCCTGCCAGGGGGTGTGGTCGTCGCCGAGCCACTCCCCGACCGGCTTGACCTGGCCGAGGGCGTCCGCCGGGGCCAGGTCGGCCGCGTCGTCGTCCTCGTACGCGAACCAGGGCAGCCCGGCGCGGGTGTAGGCGGCCCGGTCGACGGGGGACGGCGGGGGTTCCTCGCCCGTGATGGCGCGCCACTGCGGCGGGGTGACCAGGTGGACGAAGACCCGGGCGGCCGGGTGGTCGTCCCAGTCCGAGAGCGGCCGGGTGTCCGCGTAGACCTCCTGGCGCATCGTGCCGCCGACCCCGAGCCCCATCGCGGGCGCGGCGGCCGGGGCGGGCGGTCCTCCGGCGCGGGGCATGGCGGCCGGGGCGGCCGCGCCGAAGGCGGCGGGCGCGGCGCCGTAACCGCCGGACGGCGCGGGCGGGGCGACGGCGGCCCGCCTGCGGCGCAGCTCCTCCTCGCGGCGCAGGCGCTCCTCCTCGCGCCATGCGGCGAGCGCCCGGCCGCCCAGCGGGAAGCCCTGGAGCTGGACGCCGCCCCAGGTCTCCTCACCGGTGACCTGGCCCTCCACGGTGGCGCCGAGGCCGAGCGGGACGGCGACGAACTGGCGCACCGTGCCCGTGCCGGAGTTGATGCCGTCCAGCCAGGGCTGGCGCGGGGTGACGACGTAGTTCTGCGGGTCGCGGGCGAGTCTGCCGCTCCAGGGCTTGCCGGAGACCGCGCACACCTTGCCGACGCCGACCTGGAGGGCGGTGGGTTCCCGGGTGCCGGCGAAGCTCAGCCACATGGCCTCGCGCAGGTACATGGGCAGGAACACGCCGCCGCGCTCACGCATCGCCGGGGGCACGGTGTCCGGGTGGTCCTCGACCCGCCGCAGCGGGAAGTCGCCGAGGCCCGGCGGCAGGGGGTGGGTGCCCGTCTCGGGCAGCCTGAGGGTCCTGATGAAGCGGACCGAGGCCCCCTCGCCCAGCAGCAGCGCCGTCCCGTCGATCCGTACCTGTCCCGCCGGTCCCGCCTGTCCCGCCCGTTCCTTGCTCAACCGAACCCCCCGGGGTGCCTGTGCCTGTACGTGTGCGCGCAGGTGCGCGCAGCGGTGCGATGCCCGGTATCACGCGCGGGCGGACCGGACGGTTCCCCTCGCCGTGCCACGGCCGTCACGCCTCGGCCAGTACCACCCACACCTGCCCGGGGGCGAAGTCCAGCCGCTCCCCCGCCGCGTCGGTGAACACGGTGCCGCCCTCCGCCGTGGCGCGCTCCCAGCGGGCGTCGTACCCCTGCCCGTCGCGCAGGACCAGCGCCCGCCCGGAGCCGACCGTCTCGGGGTAGGGGGAGGCGTTGCCCCAGCGGTCGCCGAAGCGGGACGGGCGGACCTCGGTGTACTGCACGACCACGGTCGCGGGGGCGAGCCGGCCGTCGTCCGTCGTGGACGCCGGGGTGCCGTCCATCGCGACGCGCCAGCCCCGGTCGGCCTCCGACCAGGTGAACGCGTAGCGGGCGGACGGGTAGCGCACGGTGTGCTCGGTGACGGGCCGACCGCCTTCGGCCGGCGCGGGGCCGAAGCGGAAGCCGATGTCGGAGGCGGCGCCGACGTCCCCGGCGGCGGTGAGGGCGGCCTCGGGGCGCAGATAGAGGTTGTGCGGTGCGGGGCGGTCGCCGGAGCGGACATAGGCGTCGGGGGCCCGGCCGGGCGGCAGGCCGACCAGCGGTGCGGCCTCGATCAGGGGGAGCAGCGCGCTCTGGGCGCCCGAGTAGGCGAGGGCGGGGCGGTCGAACTGGCGGAGCAGTTCGAGGTCCGACTCGCGGGCGCTGCGGACGGGGCCGATGCGGGGCGGGAGCTCGGTGGAGTAGACGGCGAGCAGACGGGTCAGCCCCGCCTCCACGGGCTCGACATAGACGATGTCGGCGGCGCCGAGGCCGGTGTGCGGCCGGGCGGGGCGGACGTTGTCGATCTTCACGGCGAGGACGGGGCCGTTGCGGCCCGGGAGCCCGGTGAAGTAGGAGGTGCGCGGCGCGGCGGTGGGGGGTGCGGTGGGCTCGGGCCGGGGTGCCGGGTCGGAGCAGGCGGCGAGGCCCACCAGGAGGGCGGCGGCCGACAGCAGGGCGGCGATCCTGCCGCCCCGTCCCTGCCGTCGTGCCCGCAGTGTGTCCATAGGCCCCGTTCCCGTCACTCCAGTGGACCACGGGGGCGCTTCGGGCGACAGCCGCCGGGGGCGGCGGAAACGCGCTGTTCCCGGCGCCGGTGGGCCGTGGCACGGTGTGTGCGTCGCAGCCATGGGGTGCGACGCCATGTGTGCGGGAGCCATGTGGTGAGGCTCAGGCGTGTGCGGGCCCTCGGTATGGGCTCAGGCCATGGCGCGGAGTCCCCTGTGGGCGGGCCCTGTGGGGCCGCGAGCCGTGTGGGGCGCGCGCCGGGAGGTCGGCGTCAGCGCAGGGCGCCGGCGCCCTGGAGCTCGAAGTCGAGGGTGCGGCTGACCTCGCGGAGGGTCTCCTCGGCCGTGCGGCGGACGTCCGCGGGAACGTCGCCCCGCTCCTCGACCAGGCCGTCGTAGATCGGTGCGTCAGCCCTGTCTGCGGAGCTCACGATTCGTCCTTTCGTTCGGTTGCACGTGTCGTGCCACCGGCCCGGGGTCCGTGTCCCGCGCCGGAAGCAGGGGCGAGTGTACGGGGTCGGGACCCCGCTCCACCTCGCCGCCCCGGCCTCCTGACCGGCTCCGGGGGCCCTTTCGGTGTGCGCTCTCCGGGTGGGCGGGTGCGCCGTACGGGTACATATCCGGTCCCTGTGGCCCGAGTCGGGGTGACCGGCGGAGGGCCCGGTCGTTGGGGCGGGCGTGAAAAGGATCACTTACTCCGCCGCCGTGTGCGCCCTCGCCGTGGGCCTCCTCTCCGCCGCCCCCGCCCAGGCGGGCCCGGTCGGCCCCGCCGAGGAGTGCGAGGGTCTCGGCCGGGCCATCGCCCTGCGCGTCGACGGCCGTGACGGCCCGGGTCCGGTGACGCTGCGTGCCGGGCGGTCCACCGAGTTCGCGCTCGACTTCCGCCCGGCGCGCTCGCACGGCGCGACCCAGTTGCACCTGAAGGCGGAGGGCGAGTTCGGCGCGTTCGCCATGACCCGGGGCGCGGTCGGCGCCGTGGAGGCCGGGCGGAGGTACACGGTCCGCCAGCGGGTGACGCCGAGCGAGGGGCTCACCGGGCAGGACCTGCGGCTGCGGCTGCACATCACGGGCGACGAGAACGTACGGGAGGCGTGCGTCTCCCTGACCGTCCGGGTCGCGGCGGCCGACGCGCGCTGACGGCGCTCCCGCTCCCCCGGCACGCCCCCGGATCCCCGGCACGCCCCGGGTCCCGGCCGGGCCGCACGCCGTGGCCGGCCGGGGCCCGGGCGCGTTCCGGAACCGCCTCCCGGACAGATGGTGGCCGAAACCCGTCCACCGGGGCCCGGCCTTGCGCCGATCATCTGTACCGGCGTTCCCCCGCTCCCTAGCATGTGTCACCCACTGCTACTGAAATTTCACGGACGCGGGTGAGGACTGGATGGGACGCGAGTCGTGGCGCCCGGACGCCATCGACACCAAGGTGCCCAGCGTGGCACGCATGTACGACTACTTCCTGGGGGGCGACGACAACTACCAGTCGGACCGGGAGGCTTGTGAGGAGCTGCTGAAGCAGGTCCCGAGCACCAAGGTCCTCGCCCTCAACAACCGGGGTTTCCTGCGGCGCGTGGTGCGCCTGCTGGCGACCGAGTACGGGATACGCCAGTTCATCGACCACGGTTCCGGTCTGCCCACCCAGGACAATGTGCACCAGGTGGCCCAGGCGGTCGACCCGGAGTCGCGCGTGGTCTACGTGGACAACGACCCCATCGTCCTCGCCCACGGCCGCGCGCTGCTCGACGAGAACGACCGCACCACCGTCATCCAGGCGGACATGCGGGACACCGACGGCATCTTCGGCCACGAGGAGACCAAGCGTCTCATCGACTTCGACCAGCCGGTCGGGGCCCTGTTCGTCTCGGTGATGCACTGCATCCCGGACGAGTCCGATCCCGGGGCCCTGGTGCGCCGGGTCGCCGAACGGCTGGCGCCCGGCAGCTTCCTGGTGGTCTGTCAGCTGGTCAGCGACCGCCCCGAGATCCGCTCCTTCGTCACGGACTTCATGGCCCAGGCGACCGGCGGCAACTGGGGACGGGTCCGCGAGGAGCACGAGGTGACACGCTTCTTCGACGGGCTGGAGATCCTGGAGCCGGGGCTGGTGGAGGTCTCGACCTGGCGTCCGGACAACGACCTCGCGCCGGTGCAGCAGACGGACGAGTGGATCGAGTGGGGCGGCGTCGCCCGCCTGCCCTGAGCCCCACCCGGCGACGCCGGCGAACAAGGCCCGTCCAGGCCCGGATCACGGCCCGGTGGACACCGCGTCACGCGGCCACCGGGCCGTTGCCCGTGCGGTGCGCCGGGGCGGCGCTCGGCCGCCGGCCGGGAGCGCTCAGCCGAGGGCTGCGAGCCGCTCGCGCAGCAGCTCCTGCGACTCCTTCGGGGTGAGCGCGCAGGCGCCGAGGCGGTCGAGCACGTCGCGGTACTGCTCGACGGTGGACGGTTTCTGCGTGAACGTACTGTCCGTCAGGTGCTCGATGTACACGGCGTCCTTGAGGTCGCCGAGCGCGAAGCGCAGATAGCTGACGCCGGTGCCGACCCCGACGGCCGCGGTCACGTCCAGGGGTGCGATCTGGAGGGTGACCCGGGCCCGGCGCATCATGGCGAGCAGATGCTCCAGCTGCTCGCGCATCACCTGCGTCCCGCCGACGGAGCGCATCAGCACCGACTCGTCCACGACGGCCCACAGCCGCGGCGCGTCCGGCTGGTCGAGGTGCCGCTGCCGCTCCTGGCGCAGCTCGACCCGCCGCTGGACGTCGTGCGGCAGCAGCCGTCCCGGCCCGGACTGGATCACCGCGCGGGTGTACGCCGGGATCTGGAGGAGCCCGGGGATGTAGAACGGCTCATAGGTACGGATGGTGGCCGCGGCGCCTTCGAGGGCGACCAGCGGCGTGAAGAAGTCGGACAGGACGTCGTTGAACGAGCGCCACCAGTCGGGCCGGCGGGACGCGTCGACCAGCCGCATGAACTCGGCGGCCTGCTCCTCGTCGCTCACGCCGTAGAGGTCCAGCAGGGCGAGGGCGTCGGAGGGCTTGCAGCCGTGGCGGCCCAGTTCGATGCGGCTGGTCTTCGACCGGGAGAAGCCGAGCTTGCCGTCCACGTCGGCGGGGTCGAGCCCGGCGGCCACGCGCAGTTCGCGCAGCTTTCCGCCCAGGATGAGCTTCAGGGCGGTCGGGTTGCCCTCGACCGCACCCAGCGGCCGAACGAACAACGACGGGCTCGGATCGGCGGCGGTCATCGCACACTCCTGCGGAGACTCAGAGAAGGCGCCAGTATCCCAGCACAGGCCCCGCCGCACCAAGGGGCGGCGGCTCCCCGCAGGGTATGGATTCAGCCAACCATCGTGTCGAAGTCGCCGTCGCGCGCCCCGGCGACGAACGCGGCGACCTCCTCCCGCGTATACACCAGCGCCGGCCCCTGCGGGTCACGGGAGTTGCGGACGGCTATCCGGCCGTCCGGCAGCGCCGCGAGCTCCACACAGTTCCCGGTGGCGTTGCTGTGACTGCTCTTGATCCACGTCGTGCCGGTGAGCGCTCCGGCCGGCATTCCGTTGACGAACTCCACGCACATCAGCCCCTCGTCCCTCATAAGCCAGTTCCGACGATCCCCCGGTGCAATCCCAGATGCAATTGCATCATGGGACACGACTCGACAATACTCGTCCTGCGCCGGCTGTCGAACAGCGATTCCTGCAGGGAGACATGACCCGTGACGATTCATCTGCCGAACCGCCAGAGCGGGGGCACCGTGCGAGGGGAGACGATTCGGCATGCCGGATCGGGCGCGAAATCGCCCTCGGCGGGGCCGGGTTCGCTCTGCGCCCATGGTCCGGGGTGCGGTGTGGACGCCGCGCACACGGCCGGAGGCTTCGCCGCGTGCGGGCTCGACGGCGATCCGCGCAACGCGGGGCAGGCCCGGCGGTTCGTGGCGGTGACCCTGGACGGCTGGTCGCTGCCGGCGCTCGCGGGCGACATGCAATTGCTCGTCACCGAGCTGGTCACCAACGCGGTACGGCACGCGCTCGGCCCGGCGCCGTCGTACGGGGGCGACGACTATCCCGTGTGGCTGGGCCTGTTCCGGCACTCGGACCATGTGGTGTGCGCCGTCTCCGACCCGAGCCCCGAACCGCCCCGGCCGCGCGCCGCCGGGACATCGGCCACGGGCGGCCGCGGTCTCGCCCTGATCGGGGCGCTCAGCGACGCGTGGTCCTGGTGTCCGACCGCGCCGTACGGCAAGACGGTGTGGGCGTCCCTGCCGTTCCTGACGCCCGCCCGCTGAGCCGGGTCGAACGGGCGCGGGACCGGGCGGGCGCGGGACCGGGCGGGCGCGGGACCGGGCGGGCGCGGGACCGGGCGGGCGCGGGACCGGGCGGGCGCGGGACCGGGCGTGCGCCCACGGGGGTGGCGCCCGCCTTCCTCGGGGGCGCGCGCAGAATTGCCCGCATACGCCGGTGTACGCCCCCGCACGCCGGAGCGCGCAGCAGCCCGGGCACGGCCGTGACGGGGGCGCCGGGGTTTGACCGGGTGGCTTTCATCGGGCTGTACCTCTGACAGTGGCCGGGGGCGCGCCGGCCTCCCCACAGCCGGGTCCAGCCCCTGACGACCCCGCCCCGGACGCTCAACACCCCTCTTTCGAGCCCCCCTTGGCGGTCGGCCCGCCCCGGCGGTACTCCGGGCCCGCGCCAATTGCCCCCGGGAGATTGAACTTTGCACGACACCCGCCCGATTCGATGCGGTTTGCGACAGTTGTGAGTGTGCGTTCCACTGGTACTGCATCTGCTCATCTCTCCCGAAAAGGGGACTGTGGCATGTCTTCAACCAAGCCTGTGACCCAGCCGAGCACCAAGGGCCTGGACACCGACCTGGAAGCAGCACTCAACCCGGCAGAAGTCGAGGGCTTCTACCGCGACTCGCGCGAGTGCGCTCAGCTCGCGCTCATCGCGGGAGGCGGCGCACTGCTTCTCTCGCCCCCGACCCCGCGCCCGAAGAAGGGCTGACGGGAGTCACGGAATGGAGCAGCCCGGCACGTCCCCCCTGACGGAGGCGGTGCGGGAACTCGCTTCACATGTGGTCTCCGCTCTCAGGAGCGGGGACCACATCGTGGCGTTCCGCACGGCGTCCGGTGGGTCCGAGGACGAGGATCTGACCCTGGCGGCCACTCGGGTACTGGGCGCGGACGCGATGCTGCCCGCCGTCCTGGCGGGCCGGCCCGCCGCACCCGACGACCTGGCCGCGTTCGAGAAGGCCGTCGTCGGCTTTCCTCCCCCGCCCGACGCGGCACCGACCACACGGTGGAGCCACTGGGCGATGACGCGCACCCTCGCCGCGCTCGGACCGACGGCCGCCGTCGGTCCGTACGGTGACGCGGAGCCGGACGCCGGATGGCTCGACGGAGCGCCCTGGCAGCAGCTCACGCACCAGCTGGCCGTCCTGGGCGCGCTCGCCGTGCCCGGCCCGGCCTGCGCGGTGTCCCGGGTGGCGGCCGCCCGTCCGCTCGATGTGGCACGCGGCTTCGTACGGGCCGTCAGACGGCGGGACTGGCTCCAGGCGGCGGCCGCCGGACGGTGGCTGGTCCTGCTGGACGGCGTGCCCGGTCACAGCGGGGTGCCCGACACCCTCGGGCTGGACGACGGTCTGGACTTCGTGCGGATGATGAGCGCCGGGGACCCCCGGGTGGAGCTCCATCTGCTGGCCGCGCGGGCGCTGCGGGACCGGGAGCGGGCATGACGGGTGACAGCCCGCATAGGGGCACACCACATGGAGGCGCACCCTATGGCGGCACAGCACATGCTCTCGCCGTCGCCGCGCTGGAGTGGGTGGCCCGCAACCGGGACGGCTTCCGGCTCGGCGAGGACGCCCTCGCCCCCGACGGCGATGTGAACCGGTCCTGGAAGCCGCTCGGCGAACTCGCCCAGATCTGCGTCACCGTGCTCCACGGCTCGCACCCCGGCGGCGAACTCCACCAACGGGCGGGCGAACTCATGGACTTCGCCTGGCGCTCGACCGGCGACGGCGCGCTCCTCATGGAGCTCCAGCGGCTGGAGCCGGCCTCCACGTACCCCCTGGAGATCTACGCGGCCTTCGCCTCGGCGGGTCTGCGGCACCCCGGGTACGAGGACGCCGCCGCCGTCCTCGCCCGCACCCGTGGCTGGCGGCTGACCGAGCAGCAGCCCAACCGCCGCCTCGGGATCCTCAACTCCGAGCGCCGCTGTGGTCTGCCCGCCCGGGACGACCCCTCGGCCCTGCTGCGGCGGACCTGGCTGGGCGGTCTCGCCGAGCCCTGGACCTTCGAACGCACCACCGGGTACGCCCTCACCCACACGGTGTTCCACCTCACCGACTGGGGCCACGACACCGGCGCCGTGCCGGACGACCTGGCGGACCATCTGGAGAACTGGCTGCCGGCCTGGCTCGACGGCTGTCTGGAGGATCAGCAGTGGGACCTCGCCTGCGAGCTGATCGCCGTCGCCGCCGTGCTGCCGCGTCCACCCGCCCCGGCTCTGGTCGCGCCCGTCTTCGCCGAACTGGCCGCCGCGCAGGACGCGTCGGGGGCCCTGCCCGAGATCGGTCCCGGGCGGGCCGGGCGGGCGGTCCGCAGCGACTTCGCCGGTGTCTACCACTCCACCCTGATGGCGGCCTTCGCCGCCTCGCTCGTACTCGCCCGCGCCGACGGGCCCGCGCTGAAGGAGGCGGCCCGGTGACGGCCACACGACTGGTGCACGAGGTCGGGCAGCGCGCCGTCGAGTGGCTGCACACGCACCGGGACGGCTTCCGGCTGGAGCCGGACGCCGACCCGGCGACGGGTTTCCTGGAGCGCTTCAAGCCCGTCGGGGAGCTGGCCCTGATCTGCAAGGTGCTGTTCCGGGAGGGGGTGTCCGGGTCGCGGCAGGCCGCCATGGCGCGGGCGCTCATCGACCACGCCTGGCGCGAGACCCTGGACGGCGGCCGGATGCTGGTGCGCGGTCAGCGGATCGAGCCGGCCTCCCCCGTCCCGTTCGAGGTGTATCTCCCGTTCAAGGAACTCGGCTACAGCCAGCCGGAGCTGGAGGGCGCAGTCCGTCTCAACCACCGGCTGGGGAGCTGGGCGGCCCTGGAGGTCACCCCGGTACGGCGGCTGGGGCTCTGCGCCTTCGAGCGCCGGTTCGGGCTGACCCCCTCGGCGGACCCGGCCGAGGCCCTGGCCCGTACCTGGCTCGGCCGGCGGCCCGAACCGTGGACGGTGGAGGGACACACGGCCTACGCCGTCACCCACACGGTCTTCCATCTCACCGACTGGGGCGAGCGCCCCGAGGGGCTGCCCCGGGACATCGCGGCGTATCTCGCCGAGTGGCTGCCCGTATGGCTGGACGACTGGCTCGACCTCGGGCGCTGGGACCTGCTCGGCGAACTCCTCGTGGTCGACGCCTGTCTGCCCTCGCCCGTGCTCGACGAGCGGGTGTGGGAGGGGTTCGCGGCGGCCCAGCTTCCGGACGGGTCGGTGCCCGCCGCGTCCGACCAGGAGCCGCGGGGCGAGGCCGGGGAGGTCTTCGACCAGCTCTACCACCCGACCCTGGTGGCAGCGTTCGCCTCGGTGCTCGCCACCGGCCGCTCGCTGGAACGGCTGTCCGCCGCATGAGCCTGCCGGGTACGGCGGACCCCGCCGTCTTCGACGAGGACTCCCTGCGGCAGGCCCTGGCGGACGCGGTGGGGGCGGTCGACGCCCCGGACGTCGTGTTCGCGCTCTCCCACGGCGGGCGCCGGCTGGTGGTCCCGGGCGGGACCGGGCCGCGGCCGGCGGTGCCCCGGGAAAGGGCGCGGTACGAGATCGGGTCGGCGTCCAAGACGTTCACCGGGCTGGTGCTCGCGCGCCTGGTGGAGGCGGGGCGCCTGTCGGGGTCGGAGCCGGCGGCGCGCTGGCTGGACCCCGCCGGGCGGGTCGGCCGGGCGGCCCCCACGCCCACGCATCTGATCACCCACACCTCCGGGCTGCCCCGGCTCCCGGCGGACTTCTATCCGCGGGCGGCCCGGAGCTGGTCCACCAACCCCTACGCGGACTATCCGGCACACCGCCTGGTCGGGTCGTTTCTGCGGGCCCGGCCGCGGCACCGGCCGGGGACGCGGTGGCGGTACTCCAACTTCGGTGTCGCCGCGCTCGGCCATGTGCTGGCCGAGGCCACAGGGACGGAGTGGGAGGAGCTGGTGGCGCGTGAGGTGCTGCGTCCGCTGCGGCTGGACGGCACGGCTCTGAGCCCGGGCGGGCCGGACACCGACGCGCGCGGCCACCGGTCGGACGGGGTCCGGCCGGTGCCGCCGCTGGACACCGGGGGCTTCGCGGCCGCCGGGGCGGTACGCGCGACCCCGGACGACCTGCTCACCTATCTGGAGGCCCATCTGCGGCCGGACGGGCATCCGTCGGCGGGGGCGCTGCGCGCGGTGCTCCGCCCGGTGCTGCGGCGCGGCCCGGGCCGCCGGGAGGTCCACTCGCTGACCTGGTTCCGGCACGCGACGGACGCGGGGCCGGTGTACTTCCACTCGGGGGCGACCAGCGGGCAGCAGGCGTTCCTGGGCCTGCGCCCCGACACCGGCACGGCGCTGGTGGCGCTCTCGACGCGCCGTTTCCGGATGCGGGACGGTTTCGTGGCCCTGGCGTACGGGCTGCTGGCCGGCGCTCCGGCGCCGGTGTGAGCCGGCCGCCCCGGCGGAGGGGCGGCGCGTCAGCGGGGCGTGGCGAAGTCCTGCACCCACCAGGGGCCGCCGGCGGCCGGCGAGACGGCCGCGCCGGTGTCCTTGAGGGCGCAGTCCTCGACGACCTTGCGGTGGGCCTCGCTCCTGGTCCAGTCGCGGACGACGGCGGCCGCGTCGGCCGGGCCGCGGTGGATGTTCTCGGCCGCCCGGCTCCAGGTGTACCCGGCGTCCCCGATCCGGTCGCCGACGTCCCGGCCGTCGGGGCCCCGGTGGGCGTAGTAGCGGTGGGCGGCCATGTCGTCGGCATGGGCGCGGGCCGCCGACCGCAGCCGCTCGTCGGTGCGCAGGGGGCCGCAGCCGACGGTGCGGCGGTGGGCGTTGACCAGATCGACCAGCCGCCGGGCCTGCTCGGCGGCGGAGGCGGCAGCGGGGGCGGGGGCCCGCTCCGGTACGCGAACAGGGGCGCGTTCGGGGGCGGGCGGCGGGCCGTGGGTGTCCGCCGGGGCTGCGTCGCAGCCGGCGAGGAGGAGGGCGGTGGTCAGGGCGACGGCCGACAGGGCGACGGTGCGGGTGGGCCGGGGGTGCGGCACGGGGGGCTCGCTCTCGGGCGGATGGGCGCCTGGTCGTCCGCCACCGTAGGCGGCACGGTCGCGCGGGGCGGTGGGGACGCGCGGCCGCAGTGCGGGAGGAACCCCGTCTGCGCTACGCGGTCGCACCGGCCGGTTCCTCGTGCGCCCGGCCGGTGTCCGGGATGTCCGATACGATGGAACACCTGATCGATCCCCGTGCTCCCGCGGGGAGCGGTATGCGTCCGGATCCCTTCGGGCGCGGGGTGCCGACCCCGTCCCCGGCCCCCGTCCGACGCCATGAACGCTCTGCGCACCCTCCCCGCGGCCCTGGCCGGTGTCTGCGTGCTCGCCCTCGCCGGCTGCGCGACCGCCGCGACGACCACGTCGGCCGGTGACGGGTCCGGCGGCGACCGCCCGCCGGCCGCGTCCCCCGCAGCCACGGCACCCGCGTCCTCCGGCTCCGCCGCCACGACCGCGTCCGCCGCCGTACAGCCCGAAGCGCCCGCGCCGCCCGCCGCCGACCCGCGGACCGAGCCCGCGCGGCTGTCGATACCGGAGATCGGGCTGGAGGACCTGGAGGTCGTGCCGTACGAGGGGACGACGGACGACTGGCCCGGCACCCGGATCCAGAACCGGGGCCTGGGCGCCAGCCCGTACGGCCCCGAGGGCGGAGTGGGCCCCGGCGAGGTCGGGAACTACCTGGTCACCGCGCACCGGCTCTCCGCGGGCGGACCGCTGCGCGACCTGCCGGCGCTCGACGAGGGCGATGTGGTGCGGGTGGCCTTCGGCGGCCGGGTGTACGAGTACGAGATCACCGAGACCCGGCAGACGTCCTTCCGCTCCGAGCGGTCGCTCGCCGAGCAGCGTGCCGCCGTACCGGGCGAGCCGGGCGCGAAGCCCACCAGGGCGATGATCACGATCTCGACCTGTGCCACCCCGGAGGACGACGCGGCGGGCAACTTCTGGCGCGACGACCGGGGCAACCCGGAGCACCGGATCGACAAGATCGGCGTGCTGCGCGCCACCCGCTGACCACCCCGCCGACCGCGCCCACCCCGCAAGGAATCAGCCGGTGGGCGCTTCCTTGCGCGCGGCCTCGCCGCGGCGGTTCCACCAGTGCCTGCGGCGCGGGTGGACGGCCCGGCCGAGGCGGCGGCCCAGCAGCAGATAGCCGAGCAGTGCGCCGGTGGTGTTGAGGATGACGTCGTCGATGTCGAAGGCGCGGCCGGTGACCAGGGAGCCCTGGATCAGCTCCACCAGCACCATCACGGCGGCGGTGATCAGCACGACCCGCAGGAGTCCGCGCGCGACGGGCGCGAGCACCGGCAGGAGGACGCCGAAGGGCACGCCCAGCAGGATGTTCCCGCCGAGCTGCTTCACGGTGTCCTGGAAGGCCGGGCTCTCCAGATAGGCGCGGATCGAGGAGCCCGGGTCGAGGTTGTTGTGGGTCAGGGGTTCGGAGGCGGCGGACGGTTCGAGCGTCAGCTTGGCGAGCACCACGCTGAACGCCACGGTCGCGAGGAACGCGAACAGCATGGCGATCCCCCGCGCCCAGGGCGCGGCGGGCGCTCCCGGCGCGGCGGGTGGCGGTGCGCCCGCGTCCTTTCCTTCCGTCCTGTCCTTCACTCTGCGCGGCATCACGGCCCCCACTTCCTGTCGTTCCGGTCGGCGGTCACGGCAGGGAGGCGGTTACCCCCGGTGGTGGCGGGCATACCTCGGCCCGTGGGGCGCACACCGGCATCCGGGGGCGGGCGCGCCGGGGCGGGGACTCACATGCCGCCAGCGACCCGCAGCACGGCTCCCGTGGTGTAGGAGGCGTCCGCCGAGAGGAGCCAGGACACGGCCCCGGCGACCTCGTGCGGCTGCCCGGACCGGCCCATGGGCACCAGGGCGGCGATCCTCGCCGGGCGGTCGGGATCCTCGTGGAAGTCGGTCCAGATGGTGCCGGGGGCCACGCAGTTGACGCGGATGCCGTCCGCGGCGACCTCCTTGGCGAGGCCGACGGTGAGGGTGTCGACGGCGGCCTTGGTCGCCGCGTAGTGGACGTACTCGCCGGGGCTGCCGAGGGTGGCGGCGCCGGAGGAGATGTTGACGATCGCCCCGCCACCGGTCGCCGTCATCTCCCGCACGGCGCGCCGGGCGCAGAGGAGGTAGCCGAGGACGTTGACCTCCAGCACGCGCCGCATGGCGTCCGCGTCGGCGTCGGCGAGGCGGCCGTTGGGGCCGGAGACGCCGGCGTTGTTGACGAGTCCGGTGACGGTGCCGAGGCGCGCGGCCTCGTCGAAGAGGCGGTCGACGGAGGACTCGTCGGCGGTGTCGACGGGCACGGCGAGGGCGCGGCGGCCGGCGGCCTCGACGGCGGCGGTGACCTCGCGGGCGGCCGCCTCGTCGCTGCGGTAGCCGACGACCAGGTCATGGCCGTCCGCGGCGAGGCGTTCGCAGATCGCGGCACCGATGCCGCGGCTGCCGCCGGTGACGACGGTCAGATGCTGGGACACGGGGGTCTCTCCGGGGGCCGGGTGCGGTGATCGGGTGGCGCGCCTCGGAGTGTAGGCGCGGCCCGTGGCCGCTCCGGCGCGGAGGTCAGCCCGGGCGGGGGCCGGTGGCGGTCTGCTCGCCCTCGGGGTCGACGTGCGGCAGGACGCGGTCCAGCCATTTCGGCATCCACCAGGCGGCCCGGCCCATCAGGGTCATGGCGGCGGGGACGAGGAGCAGGCGGACGACGGTGGCGTCGATGAGGACGCTCGCGGCGAGGCCGAGGCCGAGCATCTTGACCACGATGTTGTCGCTGAGGACGAAGGCGGCGAAGACGCTGACCATGATCAGGGCGGCGCAGGTGATGACCCGGGCGGTGATCTCCAGGGCGTGGGCGACGCTGGCGCGGGCGTCGCCGGTGCGTACCCATGCCTCGTGGACCCGGGAGAGCAGGAAGATCTCGTAGTCCATGCTGAGGCCGAAGACGATGGCGAACATCATCATCGGCACATAGCTCTCGATGGGCACGTCCCCGGAGACGCCGAGCGCCGGGCCGCCCCAGCCCCACTGGAAGACGGCGACGACGACGCCGTAGGAGGCGGCGATCGAGAGGACGTTGAGGACGGCGGCCTTCACCGCGACGAGCAGGCCACGGAAGACGATCAGGATGACGAGGAAGGCGAGGCCGACGACGACCGCGATGATCAGCGGGAGCCGGGAGGAGACGATGTCCAGGAAGTCGACCTGGGCGGCGGTGGTTCCGGTGACGTAGGTGCTCGCGTCGGTGCCGGAGACCGCCTGCGGCAGGACGTCGTCGGTGAGGTGGTTGACGAGGCGGGTGGTGGTCTCGTCCTGGGGCGCGGCGTCGGAGTAGGCGGTGGCGATGAGGACATCGCCGTCGGAGGTGGGGGTGAGGGGGGTGATGGTCTTCGCGCCGGGGACGTCCTTGAGGGCGTCCTGCACCTGGGAGGTGAGGGCGGAGCGGTCGGAGGAGGGGACGTCGCTCTGGTCGACGACGAGCGTGAGGGGTCCGTTGGAGCCGGGGCCGAAGGCCGAGGACATCAGGTCGTAGGCGCGCCGGTCGGTGAACGACTTGGGGTCGGCGCCGTCGCCGATGTGGCCGAGCTGGATGGAGAAGAGAGGGATGGCGAGGACCGCGAGGACCGCGACGCCCGCGCTCAGGAACCACCAGGGCCGCCGCTCCACGCGCTGGGCGTACCGGTGCCAGGTGCCCTGGACCTCCTCGCCGGGTTCGGCGTCGGTCTCCGCGATGGGTTTGCGGACGTGGTAGCGGTCGATGCGCCGTCCGATGATGCCGAGCAGGGCGGGGACCAGGGTGAGGGCGCCGAGGACGGCGGTGACCACGGTGACGGCGGCGGCCAGGCCGAGTTTGCCGATGAACGAGATCCCGGAGACCCACAGTCCGGACAGGGCGATGACGACGGTGCAGCCGGAGACGAGGACCGCGTGGCCGCTGGAGGCGGCGGCGAGTCCGGCGGCGGTGTGCGGGTCCCGGCCGTTCATCAGGTTCTGGCGGTGGCGGGTGATCAGGAAGAGGGCGTAGTCGATGCCGACGCCGATCCCGATCATGGTGGCGAGGGTGGGTGAGACGGTGGCGAAGATGGTGGCCGCGGCGAGGAGGCCCAGCAGTCCGAGGCCGCCGACGACCGCGATCAGGGCGGTCACCAGGGGCAGCACGGCGGCGATCAGGCTGCCGAAGCCGGCGAGGAGGACCAGGATCGCGACGCCGAAGCCGATGGCCTCGCTGGTGCGGTCGTTGGCCTCCGGGCGGGCGAGTTCGCCGAGGGAGCCGCCGTATTCGACGGTGACGCCCGCGGAGCGCAGGGGCTGGACGGCGTCGTCGACGCCGTCCAGATAGGAGGCGCCGAGGGTGGAGGGCTGCTCGTCGAAGCGGACCGTGATGTAGGCGGTCTTCCCGTCCTGCGAGAGGGGGCCGACGTCGGTGGCCGAGGAGGACGGGGGCGGGCTGCCCGGCGGGGGCAGCGGGTTCTGGGCGGAGAGGACGTGCGGCAGCTTCTCCAGGTCGCTGACGGTCGTCGACATCTGGTCGGCGGTCCCGGTCAGCGAGCTCTTCGGGTCGTGCAGCACGATCTGGGCGCTGTAGCCGCCGGCGGAGGGCTCATGGGCCTTCAGGACGTCCAGGCCCTCCTGGGACTGGGTGCCGGGGAGGGCGAAGTCGTCCGAGTAGTCGCCGCCGTAGGCGCGGTCGAGGACCTGGGCGCCGACGACCGCCGCGACCCAGAGGACCAGGACGACGACGCCGTGCCGCGCGCACCATTCGCCGAGCCGGCGGAGCGGGCCCTTGCGTCCGGGGGCCGGGTCCCGGCCGGAGGGCGCGGCGGATGCGGGGGGCGCCTGCGCGGACATACGGCTCCCGGTGTGTGCGAGCCCCCGCGGGGGCTGATGCGCGTCGGCCCGTGGGCGTGCCGGACGGGCGGACGGAGATGTCCTGCATTCAACGTGGGCGGCGGGGGGAGGGCACGCCGGGGCGGAGAAACGGGTGACGCCCGGGCCCGCGAGGTGGCGCGGCCGGGCCCGGAGGAGGGTGCGCACCCCGTGGGAGTGCGCACCCTCGGTGTTCCGTGGCGCCCGGATCAGCTCCGGTGGCGGCCCTGCTCCTCGTCCAGCATCGGCTGGCGCGGCTCACGCTCCTGACGGCCGCGCTCCTGCTGGCCACGCTCCTGCTGACCGCGCTCCTGCCGTCCGCGCTCCTGGGGCTGCCGGCCGGGCTCACGCTCGTCGCCCATGCGCTTCTGGGCCTCGTTCTTGAGCTGCTCGGCCTTGTCCTGGAACTGGTCCTTGATACCCATCAGACTCTCCTTCGAGCTGGTTGGTGTGGGCGGGATCAGCCTTGCACGGGCGGACATTGGGCGCATGTCGGTTGAACACGGACAGTAAGTGTCAGGGGAAAACGGCTTGTCGGAGGCGTGATCGCCACCGCCCCGGCGGCCCTCGCCCGGTCCGAGCGGCTGCGGGTGGGCGTCGGGGCCCGGCTCGCCGGTGAACTGGCTCGCTGCGGGCAGGAGTCGACGCCGGGGCCGGGCGTGGCCGGGGTCAGTGGCGGTGGCGTTCCTCGGCGGGGAGGCGGCTGATGCGTACCAGGCGGTCGAAGTCGACGGCCGCGCCGCGCAGGATCAGGTCGACCGACGCGCGGGCGGGGACGGGGACTTCGGCGTCCGGGTCGAGCAACGCCCGCTGGTAGACGGCGGATGCGAGCAGGTCCACGATCATGTCCGGGTCGGTGTCGGCGTGCAGGTCGCCGCGTTCGACCGCCCGGCGCACGGCGGTGGCCGCCGCCCGGCGACTGGGCTGCACCACGGTCTCCACCAGGCGGCGGTGCAGCCGGGAGTCGCGGGCGCAGTCCGCGAGCAGCGGAGCGAGGACGCCGGGCGGCAGCCGCTCGTGCAGCGCCTCGGTGAGGAGGCGCACGCTCTGGGTCAGATCGCAGCGGGTGCAGCCGTTGTCCGGGACCGGCGGGGTGACGAGCACCGAGGCGAGCGCGTCGACGACCAGGTCCTGGCGGACGGGCCAGCGGCGGCGGATCGTCGGCTTGGTGGTGCCGGCCCGGGCGGCCACCGCCTCCAGGGTGAAGCCCGTGTACCCCTGGTCGCGCAGGACGCCGAGGGTGGCGGCGAGGACCGCCGCGTCGATCGCCGGGTCGCGCGGGCGGCCGGTGGCCACGGGGGTCATGCCGCGGCGTCCTGGGGGTAGTAGCGCAGCTCGACGGTGTTGCCGTCCGGGTC
This sequence comes from Streptomyces sp. NPDC005805, assembly GCF_040630445.1. Lineage (NCBI taxonomy): Bacteria > Bacillati > Actinomycetota > Actinomycetes > Kitasatosporales > Streptomycetaceae > Streptomyces > Streptomyces sp. NPDC005805. The sequence goes on along the minus strand of NZ_JBEXXN010000065.1, from coordinate 11,091 downwards.
GCGTATGTAGATGGACTGCGCGTCACCGCGGGCGCCGAAGCGGGGCACCGGGCCCTCCAGTACGTCGAACCGGCCGGACGCCACGACCTCGTGCCAGTCCAGCGGGTCGACGACGAGGCAGATGTGGTCGACGTTGGACCGGCCGCGCGGGCGGGCGAACAGGTCGATGATGGTGGTGGAGTTGATGCGCACGGACGGGAAGGGGACGGCGCCCTCCCGCCATTCCTCCACCCGGACCGGCTCCAGGCCGAGCGGCCCGCAGTAGAAGTCCAGTGCGCGCTCGACGTCCTCGACGTTGAGCACGAGGTGATCGAAGTCCTTGACCCGCATGACGCCCCTCCGGTGAACCCGCCGTGGTGAACGTGCCGTTTAACGTTTCGTTCCGGAACGGATCGTAACAGGGATGCGGTGGCGGGTGACAGCCCTGTGCGGTGGGTTCTTCGCGAGGGCCGTGGCGGCGGCCGGGCGGCTCAGGTCCCGGGGTCGAGCGCCGCGAGGCGGCGGCGCAGCAGGAGCAGCGCGGCACCGTCCGGGCCGGGGACCTGCCGGCGCAGCCGGAGGAGCGCCGGGGCGAGGCGGCGGGCCGCCGCGCTGTCGCGCGCCTGCTCCCACTGGTGGTGGGCGCGGTCGACGGCGCCGGTGACATCCGGGGCACCGGGCGGCTCGCCCCGGCCCAGCCGTGCCTCGGCCGCCTCCGCCCAGAGCGCGCAGCTGCCGGCGGGGTCGCCGGCGAGGCGGGCGAGGTCGGCGCGTACCTCCAGCCAGTGCAGGGCTTCGGCGGTGCCGGGGCCGTGGGTGCGCAGGGCCTCGCCCTCGTGGACGGCGGCGGCAGCGGCGGCCTCGCCGTGCCGCCCGGCCAGGGCGGCGGCGAGGATCGCGGCGTGGGGGTCGGGGGCGGGGGCGCTCGGCCGGGCGTCGGGGGTGCTTCCGGCGGGGGCCGGCCGGGCGTCGGGGGCGGGCTCGGGCTTGGGCTCGGGCTCGGCGGACGGTGCCGGTGGGGCCTCGGAGGCGGATGCGGGGGCCGGGGCGGCGGCGGGTGTCGGGAAGGGCGTGGGGGCGGGGGTCGGAGTGGGCGTCGGCGCGAACAGGAGGCGGTCGGCGGGCTGTTCGGGGGCGCTCGCCGTGGCGGCCAGCTCGTGGAGTTCGTCCAGCGGCGGGCGCGCGCCGCTGCGCCAGATCGCGGCCATGGCCTTGAGATAGGCGGGTTCGGCGAGGGCGCGCCGCCCGGCGGCCCGGACCGCGCTGCCGTACAGCCGTACCGACGGCCCCAACGCCGCCCGCCCCTCGGCCAGTTCGGGCCACGCGTCCGCGTCGGCGACGAGGTCCACGACCACGGTGGTGCTGCCCGGCCGCCGGGGTCCGAGTTCGCCCGCCAGCCAGTGCCAGGGCAGTGCCGTGTAGCGGACCGTCGCGGGGGTGGTGCGGGCCAGGGCGAAGTGCAGCAGGCGCTGCTTGCGGTCCATGTGGAGCTGCCCAGCCAGATAGAGGACGAGCGGGCCGGGCGCGGCCGCCGCCGCGCGGATACGGGTGAGCACGGCCTGGGGTTCCAGGGGGTCGGCGAGTTCCACGACGGTCGCCGCCGGCCCCTGCCCGCTGCGGTCGGTCCCGGCCGTACCCGCTCCGGCCATCACGGCCCCGGGCACGGCGGCGAGGGCGGGCAGTACGGACGCCGCGTCGATGAGCCGGGCCCGCCCCGCCGGTGCCGCCGTGAGCAGCAGCGCCGTGCCCGGCGCCGCGTTCCCGGCGGTGCCGCCTGCCGTGCCCCCTGCGGAGTGCTCCCCTGTGATCACCACAGCGGCACCGTATCGGACGGGAGGGAACGGACCGGTGGGTCAGGGGCGGGGGCGCGGGTGCGTGAAGCGGAACTCGGTGCGGCTGTGCCACGGCGTGCCGGGGCGGACCACGGTGCTGGGGAAGTCCGGCCGGTTGGGCGAGTCGGGCAGGTGCTGGGTCTCCAGGCAGATACCGGCGTACCGGCGCAGCGGACGGCCCGAGGGGTCGCAGAAGGCGCCGTCGAGCTGGTTCGCCGTGTAGACCTGGATGCCCGGTTCGGTCGTCCAGACCTCCATCTCGCGCAGGCCGCCCGGGGCGCGGAGGACGGCCGCGCGGCGCAGTCCGGGCTCCGGGCGCAGGACGAGGCAGTGGTCGAAGCCGCCGGCGCGGCGGAGTTGGAGGTCGGGGGCGGTGAGGCGTTCGCCGAGCAGGACGGGTTCGGTGAGGTCGAAGGCGGTGCCGTGGACGGCGGCGGCGGGGCCGAGGGGGATGCCGTCCTCGCCGACGGGGAGGTAGGCGTCGGCGTCGGCGCGCAGGGTGTGGCCGAGGATGTCGCCGTCCGTCCCGAGGTCGAAGTAGGCGTGGTTGGTCAGGTTGACGACGGTGGCGCGGTCGGTGGTGGCGGTGAAGTCGACGGCGAGAGTGCCGTCCGGGCCGAGGGAGTAGGTGACGGAGACGTCGAGTGCGCCGGGGAAGCCCATGTCGCCGTCGGGGCTGTGCAGGGTCAGGCGTACGGCCGCGTGCCCGGGGACGGGGACGGGGACGGGGACGGCGGTGGCCTGCCAGACCTTGGTGTGGAAGCCCTCGGGGCCGCCGTGCAGAGCGTTCTCGCCGTTGTTGGCGGGGACGGTGTGCTCGGTGCCGTCGAGGGTGAACCGGCCGCCGGCGATCCGGTTGGCGTAGCGGCCGACGACGGCGCCCAGATAGGGGCCCTTGGCGTACTCCGGCACGCCGGGCAGGGAGAGGACGGTCCCGCCCGGTTCGCCGCGCGTGTCGGGGACGTCGAGCGTGTGCAGGACCGCTCCGTAGGTGAGGATCTCGGCCCGTGGGCCGGTGCCGGGGTCCAGGGTCCAGACCTCGACGTCCTCGCCGTCCGGTGAGGTGCCGAAGGGGGCGTGGTGCACGGTGGGGCGGGGCATCCGGGGTCCTTGCCTGGAGCGGGCGGGGTGGGGCCGCGTGCCGGTCCGGGTGGGACGGGCACGCGGGAGGGCGCGGCGGCCGGGTCAGGGCCCGGGCCGGGGGCCGCCGGGCACCGTGGACTCGCGCACGATCAGCCGGTAGCCGGGGCGTTCGCGGCGCGGGGCGCGGGTCTCGTCGCCGGTGAGGCGTTCGACGAGGCTGTCGACGGCGAGCCGGGCGATGGCCTCCTTGTCCGGGGAGACGGTGGTCAGGGTGGTCGCGCCGTAGCGGCTCTCCTCGATGTCGTCGAAGCCGACGACGGCGACGTCCCCGGGGACGGAGAGGCCGCGTTCGGTGAGGGTGCGCATGGCGCCGATGGCGATGAGGTCGTTGTAGGCGAAGACGGCGTCGGGGCGCTCCCCGCTGTCGAGGAGGGCGGCCATCGCGGCGGCGCCGTCCTGGCGGCCGTAGCCGTCGGTGACCACGACCAGTTTCTCGTCCGCCGTCAGACCGGCCGCCGCGTGCTCCTCGCGCCAGCCGCGCAGCCGCAGATGGGCGGGCTGGCGTTCGCGTCCGGTGCGGGAGCCGATGAAGGCGATCCGCCGGTGGCCGAGGCCGATGAGGTGGCGGACGGCCTCGCGGGCGGCGGCGACGTTGTCGATGGCGATGTGGTCGTAGGGCGCCTCGTACTCCCGCTCCCCCAGCAGCACCAGCGGGGCGGTGCCGGTGCGGGCGGTGAGGTCCTCGGTCTCCAGGTGGATGGGGCTGAGGATCAGTCCGTCGATGACCTGGGCGCGGAAGCCCTGGCTGACCAGGAGTTCCTTCTCGCGCTCACCGGCGGTGTGGTCGACGAGGACGGTGTAGTCGTGGCGGGCGGCGGCGTCGACGACGGCCCCGGCGAGTTCGGCGAAGTAGGGGTTGCCGAACTCGGGGACGGCGAGGGCGATGATGCCGGTGCGGCCCTTGCGCAGATGGCGGGCGGTCAGATTGGGCCGGTAGCCGAGTTCGTCGATGGCCTGCTGCACCTTGGCCCGCATCTGCGGGGTGACGTGCGGGTAGTTGTTGACGACGTTCGACACCGTCTTGATGGACACGCCGGCCCGTCTGGCCACGTCCTTGAGGCTGACGCCCACGGCACTCCCTTGTTCTCGCTCGGTTCTCGACGCGGTGGCATCCCACCCGGTGGTCGCCCACGCGGTGGCCGCCCGCCGCCTGTGGCGCCGCGCGCCGCGGCGGGGCCGGCCGGTCCGGGGCCGGGTCAGGTCGATCTGCGGCTCCGTCCCAGGTAGCGCTGCGCCACGACGACCACGATAAGGAAGCCGCCGCTGACCACCGACTGGTAGGAGGAGTTCAGCGACCCGATCTGGTTGATCAGGTTCTGGATGACCGCGAGCAGCAGGACGCCCCACAGGGTGCCCGCGACCGACCCCGCCCCGCCGATGAGGAGGGTGCCTCCGATGACGACGGCGGCGATGGCGTCCAGTTCCATGCCGGCGCCGACGATGGTGACGCCGGAGGAGAGGCGTGCCGCGTTCAGCGCGCCGGCGAACCCGGCGAGCAGGCCGCTGAGGGTGTAGACGAGGACGGTGGTGCGGGCGACGGGGAGGCCCATCAGGGTGGCCGCGTCCCGGCTGCCGCCGACCGCGAACAGGGTCTGCCCGAAGGAGGTGCGCTGGAGGAGGAGGCCGCCCGCGCCGAACAGGACCAGCGCGATCAGGACCGGGTACCCGAAGCCCCCGAGGCTCCCCTGCCCGAGCTGCGCGAACGCGGAGTCCTTGGGCACCAGACGGGTGGTGGCGCCCTCGTCGGTGAGGGCGAGGAGCAGACCGCGGGCGCCCAGCAGGCTCGCCAGGGTGACGATGAAGGGCGCCATGCCCGCGCGGCCGATGAGGAGCCCGTTGAGCAGCCCGATCGCCCCGCACACGGCGAGCGGCACCAGCAGCGCGGGCAGCATGCCCCACTGCGAGCCCCAGGCGGCGAGGACCCCGCCGAGGGCGAACACGGAGCCGACGGAGAGGTCGATCCCGCCCGTGATGATCACGAAGGTCATGCCGAGCGCCACGATCGCGAGGAAGGACGCCTGGACGGTCACCCCGCGGGCGTTGTCGAGGGTGGCGAACGACGGGTAGACGAAGGAGGCGACCAGGACGACGGTGAGCAGGACGGCGAGGACGCCCTGGCGCTGGACGAAGGCGGCGAGGCGCTCCCGGCCGGAGGCCGGGTCGGCGCCGCCGGGGCCCGCGGTTCCGGTTCCGGTTCCGGGGGTCTTCGGGGGCACGGGGGCGGTGGTGGTGGGGTTCATCGGGACCGGCGCTCCCGGGCGACGTAGACGGCGGCGACGATGATGGCCGCCTGGGCGATCTGGGCGGTGGAGTCGGGCAGGTCGTGCTTGACGAGGGTGGCCCGCAGCAGCTGCATCAGCAGCGCGCCCGCGACGGTCCCGAGCACCCGGACGGACCCGCCGCTGAGCGGGGTGCCGCCGACGACGACCGCGGTGATGGCGGAGAGTTCCATCAGGGTGCCCAGCGAGGACGGGTCGCTGGCGGTCAGCCGGGCGGTGGCGAGGATTCCGGCGAGCGCGGCGAAGGCCCCGCAGAGGACGTAGACGCCGACGAGGACCCGTCTGACGGGCAGTCCGGCGAGGGCGGCGGCGGAGCGGTTGCCGCCGACGGCGACGATCTGCCGGCCGAAGGTGGTGCGCCGGACCAGGAAGGCGACCGTGCCCGCGAGGAGGGCGGCGATCAGGACCACGTAGGGGACGCCGAGGAGGCTCCCGGTGCCGAGGGCCAGCAGGTCGGGGTTGACGATCTGCTTGAGCTGCCCGTCGGCCATGACGAGCGCGAGGCCGCGTCCGCCGACGAACAGGGCGAGGGTGGCGACGATGGGCTGGAGTCCGACCACGGAGACCAGGGTCCCGTTGACCGCGCCGACGACCGCGCCCGCGAGGAGGGCGATCAGCAGGGCGGGGACGAGTCCGTAGCCGAGGTAGAGGGGCAGCAGGGCGGCGGCGAGCGCCATGGTGGAGCCGACGGAGAGGTCCACGCCCTCGGTGCCGATGACCAGGGCCATGCCGAGGGCGACGATGACGACGGGCGCGACCTGGACGAGCTGGGTGCGCAGGTTGTCGGCCGTCAGGAAGTGGTCGGTGAAAAGGGCGTTGAAGAGGACGAGGGCGGCGACGGCGACGTAGACGCCGTACGCCTGGTACCAGGCGGGGTCGCGCAGCCGGGCGAGCGGGCCGCGCGCGCCACGGGGCTCGCGGGGGCCGCGGGGCCCGTGGGAGGAGGTGGCCGGTGCGGGCGTGGCGGCGGCCGGGGCGGTCATCGGGCGTCCTCCTGGGCGGGCGCGGGATCGGGCACGGGGGCGGGGGCCGGGTCGGGCGTGGGGTCCGGGGCGGGGTCGGCGGCCCGGGCCGGGTCGGGGTCCCGGGTGGTCTCCGGAGCGGGGTCGGCGGGCGGGGCGTGGTCGGCGAGGATCTCCAGGAGTTCGCTCTCGCCGACGCGCTCGCCGTCGAGTTCGCCCGCGACCGCTCCCCCGCGCAGTACCACGATCCGGTCGGCGCCCTCCACCAGCTCCTCGATGTCCGAGGAGATCAGGAGCACCGCCAGCCCCTCCCGGGCGAGTTCGTCGATCAGCGCCTGGACCTCCGCCTTGGCGCCGACGTCGATGCCCCGGGTCGGCTCGTCGAGGAGGAGGACCTTGGGCTCCAGGCAGAGCCAGCGCGCGAGGAGGACCTTCTGCTGGTTGCCGCCGGACAGTTCGCCGACCTTCTGCTCCGGGCCGGACGCCTTGATCCGCAGGCGCTTCATGAAGATGTCGACGATCCGGTCCTGGCGGGTGCGGGAGACGACCCCGGCCCGGGAGAGGCGGGGCATCGCGGCGAGCACGATGTTCTCGCGGACGGAGAGGCCGGGAACGATGCCCTCCGCCTTGCGGTCCTCGGGCAGCAGGCTGATCCCGGCGCGGATGGCGGCGGCCGGGCTGTGCCGGCGCAGGGTGCGCCCGGCGACGCGGATCTCGCCGGAGTCGAGGGCGAGGGCGCCGGCGAGGGCCTTGGCGGTCTCGCTGCGTCCGGAGCCGAGGAGTCCGCCGAGGCCGAGGACCTCGCCGGGGTGGAGTGCCAGGGAGACGTCGTGGAGTTGATGGCGCCTGCTCAGGCCCCGGGCGGTGAGGACGGGGGTGCGGGCGGCGTCGTGGCCGTCCGTACCGAAGCCGGTGACGCCGTCGCGCCGGACCTCGGCGATGTCCCGGCCGAGCATCATGGAGACGAGTTCCATCCGGCCGAGGCCGGCCAGTTCGCCGGTGTGGACATGGCGGCCGTCGCGCAGCACGGTGACCCGGTCGCAGATCCGGTACAGCTCCTCCATGCGGTGACTGACGTAGAGGACGGCGATGCCCCGGCCGCGCAGTTCGGCGATGACCCGGAACAGGGTCTCCACCTCGCGCGGTTCGAGGGAGGAGGTCGGCTCGTCCATGACCACGACCCGGGCCTCGACGGAGACGGCCCGGGCGAGGGCCACCATCTGCTGGGCGCCGATGCCGAGGGTGCCCAGGGGGCGCCGGGGGTCGACGCGGACGCCGAAGCCGTCGAGGAGGCGGGCGGTCTCGCGGTGCATCCGCGCGAAGTCGATGAGACCGAAGCGGTTCTTCGGTTCACGGCCCAGGAAGATGTTGCGGGCGACGCTCATCAGGGGGACGAGGTTGACCTCCTGGTAGATCGTCGATACCCCGGCGCGCTGCGCCTCGGCGGGGCGGGCGAAGCGCACCGGGGCGCCGGCGAGGCGGAGTTCGCCGCCGTCGGGGCGGTGGACTCCGGTGAGCACCTTGATGAGCGTGGACTTGCCCGCGCCGTTCTCGCCCACCAGGGCGTGGGTCTCACCGGCGAGCAGGGTGAAGGAGACGTCGTCGAGGGCGACGACCCCGGGGAAGCTCTTGCCGACGCCGACGGCCTCCAGGACGGGGGCGCCGGGCGTGGCGCGGGACGTGCCCGGCGGCGCCGGGACGGCGGCGGTGTCAGGTGGTGCCATGGGGCGGTGCCTTCCGGTGGTCCGTGGTCCGGTGATCCGTGGTCCGGTGATCCGTGGTCAGGTGGTCGGTGGTCAGGTGGTCGGTCGGTCCGTGACGGGCGGGGGCGGGTTCGGGGTGGTGGGCCGGGTTCGCGGTGGGCCGGGTTCGCGGTGGGCCGGGGCCGCCGTCCCGACGGGTGGGCGGCGGCCCCGGGGTCACCGGGTCAGTACGCCCCGCCGAGGGACTCCTCCGCGTTCGCCTCGTCGTACTCGCGGTCGCTGATGATCACGTTCTCCGGGATCTCCTCACCGGCGTAGAACTTCTGCGCGGTGGCGAAGGCGAGCGGGCCGAAGCGGGGGTTGGACTCGATGACCGCGTTCATCTCCCCGTTGACCAGGGCCTGGACGGCGTTGCGCGTACCGTCGATGGAGACGATCTTGACGTCCTTGCCGGGCTTCTTGCCGGCCGCCTTCAGCGCGGTGATCGCACCGAGGCCCATCTCGTCGTTCTCCGCGTACACGGCGCTGATGTCCGGCTTGGACTGGATGAGCTGCTCCATGACCTGCTGGCCCTTGTCGCGGGCGAACTCGCCGGTCTGCTGGGCGACGATCTCCAGTCCGGGCGCCTTCGCCTTCACCTGGTCGACGAAGCCCTTGGTGCGGTCGGTGGTGACGTTGTTGCCGGAGGCGCCGAGGAGGATGGCCACCTTGCCCTTGCCGCCGGTCGCCTCGATCATCGCGTCGGCGGCCCGCTTGCCCTGCTCCACGAAGTCGGAGCCGAGGAAGGCCAGATAGTCCTCGCAGGCGCTCGCGTTGACCTTGCGGTCGATGGTGAGCACGGGGACCTTCTTCGCGGCGGCGGCCTGGAGGGCGGGTTCGAGGCCGTCCGAGTTCAGCGGCGCGACGATGAGGAACTGGGCGCCCTGCGCCAGCATGTCCTGGATGTCGCTGATCTGCTTGGACAGCTGCGACTGGGCGTTGGTGGTGAGGAGCTTCCTCACCCCGAGTCTGGCGGCCTCGTCCTTGATGGACTGCGTCTCGGCGATACGGAACGGGTTGGCCTCCTTCTCCGACTGGGAGAAGCCGACGACCGCGTTCTTCAGGTCCAGTTCCGGTGCGCCGTACTTGGTGAGCGAGCAGCCCGGTCCGGAGGACGCCTCGGGGCTCTTGGCCGCCTGGGCCCCCTGGCCGCTTTCGCTGCCCGAGGAGCCGGTGGTCTCGGACTTGGCGCAGGCCGAGAGCGTGAGCGCGGCGGCCGCGGCCAGGGCGCAGGCGGCGGTGAGGGTTCTGGGTCGACGCTGGAGGTTCATGCGCGGGACGCTCCTTGACGGGTGGGACGGCGCGCCTCGGGGAGTGCGCGGCCGGTCGGGCAGGTGGTGCGGAGACGGCGGCCGGATGGGGTCGGCGCATGGCGGACCGGCCCTCGCGAACCAGCGGTGAGCTGGGCGGAATCAAGGCCGCGAGGGTGGGCACGAGGTTGTTCGGCGGCTCGGTTTACAACGTTATATAGCCGGGGCGGCACGGCGGCAAGGGTGCTGCGGCGGGCTTTCGGAAAACGGCCGGGCGGGAGGTGAGAGCGCTCCCGGCCTTTCCGCGGCGCACCCCCTTGCCGGCGCGGCGGTCCCGTGCTGTCATACGCCCGGAACGCTTTTGCAACGTTGCACAGCACTTTCCGGACCACGTCTTCCGGGCTTCCCGCACCTCCCGCAGGCGTCCTGTGACGCCCTCCGGCGCGCTCCCCCGCGCCGGGTCGTTCCCACCGACGCGGCCCTGCGGTACGACCTCCAGGCCCACAAGGACCTCGGCTTCAACATGGTGCGCAAGCACATCAAGGTGGAGCCCCAGCGGTGGTTCTACTGGGCGGACCGGCTCGGTCTGCTGGTGTGGCAGGACATGCCGTCCATGGACACGGGCAAGGTCCCCGACGCCGCCGCCCGCACCCAGTGGGAGGCGGAGTACCGGGCGATCGTGGACCAGCACCGCAGTTCACCGTCCGTGGTGATGTGGGTGAACCAGAACGAGGGCTGGGGCCAGTACGACCAGGCGCGGCTCGCCGATGTGGTCAAGGGCTGGGACCCCTCGCGGCTGGTCACCAACATGAGCGGCGTCAACTGCTGCGGTTCGGTGGACGGCGGGAACGGTGATGTGGTGGACCACCACATCTATGTGGGCCCGGGCAACACCCCGCCGAGTGCCACCCGGGCCGCCGTACTGGGCGAGTTCGGCGGTCTCGGCTACCGCGTCCCCGGTCACGAGTGGTACCCGGGCGGTGGCTTCAGCTACGAGGACCAGCCGAGTCTTCCGGCCCTGGACAACCGTTTCGTCGGTCTGCTCGACGCGATCCGGATCGGCCAGCTCCCGGCCGGGCTCTCGGCCTCCGTCTACACGGAGATCACCGACGTGGAGAACGAGGCGAACGGTCTGCTCACCTACGACCGGCAGGTGGTGAAGGTGGACACGGCCCGGGTGCGGGCCGCGAACGAGGCGCTGATCAGGGCGTCCGGCACCCCGCGCACCGCCCTGCCCACCGGGAACCGCTCGCTGCGCGTCACCACCCCCGGCCACACCGGCAAGTACCTGCGCCACTACGACGGACTGGCCTTCACCGAGGCGGTGTCGGCGGGCAGTCCGGCCCTGCTCAGGAACGACGCGACCTGGCGGATCGTGCCGGGGCTCGCCAACCCGAACTGCTACTCGCTGGAGTCCCGTAACCATCCCGGCGAGTACCTGCGGCACCGGGACTTCCGGGTGCACCGGGAGGCCGGCGACGGTTCGGCCCTGTTCAGGGCGGACGCCACCTGGTGCGCGGTCCCGGGCGACGGCGGCGTCCGGCTGACCAGCGCCAATCTGCCGGGGAGCTTCCTGCGCCACATCGACTCGGAGGTGTGGCTCGCCACCCCGGGCGGGCCGAACCCCTGGGACGCCCCGGCCCTGTTCACCGAGGACACCACCTGGGCGGTGGAGGCGCCCTGGGCCCCCTGACGGGCCGATGACCCGGTTGGCGCGTCACCGCCGCGCCGGCCGGGTCCGGTGCCCCGGGGCCGAGCGCCGGGGGCCGGGGGGCCGGGGCGTGCGCCGGGCGGGGGGGCCGCGGGGCGGGGCCGGCCCCGCGGCGCCCCCCGCCCCCCAAACCGCCCCCCCCCCCCCCCGCGGCCCCCCCCCGCCCCCCCCCCGGCCCCCGGCGGGGGCGGGA
>NZ_JBEXXN010000064.1:11021-35397 GCF_040630445.1 Streptomyces sp. NPDC005805 | reverse complement strand
AGGAACGGACGCTTCCTTCGTACTCACCCCCAGAACTTCTGCGGGCTTTCCTCCGGGCGCTTCCCTTCGGTCTTGCGTTTCCGACTCTATCAGACTCTTTCGTGTCCGATTCCCGGTCGGCGGGAATGCTTCAAAGGACTCGCTTTCGCGTTTTCCCTTTCGGCGTGGTCACTACGTTAGCCGATTTCCCGGGCGACTCATAATCGAGTCATTCGGACTGTATTTCGGCATGCCGAAACAGGACCCGTCCGGGCTTCGTCGTGTAGTAGTGGATGGCCGCTCCGGGGCTGCCGATCAGCAGCGTCCCGTTCAAACGGCTCGGATTACATTAGGTGTCCGGCCGGGGCGAGTCAAGTCCGGCGCCGGCGCGGGACGTGGGCCCGGTAGGGGCTCACCGTCGGGTCGCCGTCGATCCAGAAGCGCCAGGGGTGGTAGGCGCCTTCGCCCCCGACGCCGGTCCGCGGTCCGTTGCGTACCTGGTCGGCCGCGGGGCGGCGGCCGGGGAGAAGGGTGAGCGGGGCGTCCCCGCCGAGGCAGAGGTCCGTGCCGTTGAGGCCCCGGTCGACGTTCAGGGCGGTCGCGAGGCGGGCCGGACCTTTGGCCAGCTCTCTGTCGTTCCGGGCCGAAACCCGTCGGCTGCGGGCGAGTTCCGCACCGCCGCGGATCTCGCCTGCGCGCATCAGGACCCCGCTCGCGTGGCCCGGCGGACCGCACACCACATTGAGGCAGTGCCACATCCCGTAGGTGAAGTACACATACGCGTGACCCGGCGGGCCGAACATGACCTCGTTCCGGGCGGTGCGGCCCCGGTAGGCGTGCGACCCCGGGTCGGCCTCGCCCGCGTACGCCTCCACCTCGGTGAGGCGCAGGGTGATCGGACCGGCGTCGGTGGTGCGTACGAGGACCGCGCCCAGGAGTTCCGGGGCGACTTCCAGGACGGGCCGGTCGAAGAAGGAGCGGGTGAGCGGCGTACGGTCGGTGGTCTCGGTCACCGCATCGAGGCTACCGGGAACCGACCACGGCCCCGTCGGCGTAATCGCTACCGATACCGGCGGGACCGACAAGATCGATCTAGGAGTGGGACATGGGCTTCAAGAAGCTGCTCGCGAGCCTGGGCGCCGGCGGCGCGTCCGTGGAGACGGTGCTGTCCGAGGAGAACGTCGTCCCGGGCGGCGTGGTGCAGGGTGAGGTCCGTATCCAGGGCGGGTCCGTCGAGCAGCAGATCGAGGGGCTGTCGGTCGGGCTCCAGGCCAAGGTCGAGGTCGAGGGCGGCGACCAGGAGGTCAAGCAGAACATCGAGTTCACCAAGCTGCGGCTCGGGGGCGCGTTCGAGGTGAAGGCCGGTGCGGTGCACGTCGTGCCGTTCGGGCTGGAGATCCCGTGGGAGACGCCGGTCACCGCGATCGACGGACAGATCCTGCGCGGCATGCACATCGGTGTGACCACGGAGCTGGAGATCGCGCGGGCCGTGGACTCGGGTGACCTGGACCCGATCAATGTGCACCCGCTGCCCTCGCAGAAGGCGCTCCTCGACGCGTTCATCCAGCTGGGCTTCCGCTTCAAGAGCGCCGACATGGAGCGCGGCCACATCCGCGGGACGCGTCAGCGGCTGCCGTTCTACCAGGAGATCGAGTTCTACGCGCCGCAGCAGTACCGGGGTCTGAACGAGGTCGAGCTGACGTTCGTCGCGGACGACCGCGAGATGGACGTGATCCTGGAGATGGACAAGAAGCCGGGTCTGTTCACCGAGGGCAGCGACTCGTACAAGGCGTTCACGGTGGGTCACCACGACTTCGCCGGCACCGACTGGGCAGGATTCCTGAACCAGTGGCTCGCCGACGTCGGCGGCCGCCGCAACTGGTTCTAGAACCCGGAGGTTTTCGACGTGGCCGATCAGCAGCGGGCGCCCCTTCCGCACGACTTCCACCCGCCGGTGCACGAGTTCACCGTGGTGAGCGACGACATCGAGCACGGGGCCGAGCTGGCGGACGCCCAGGTCCAGGCCGCGGGCAACACCTCGCCGCACCTGCGCTGGGAGGGGTTCCCCGAGGGGACCAAGAGCTTCGCCGTGACGTGCTTCGACCCCGACGCGCCGACGGGCAGCGGGTTCTGGCACTGGGTGCTGTTCGACATCCCGGTGTCGGTGACCGAGCTGCCCGCGGGCGCGGGCGGCGGGAAGTTCGAGGGGCTGCCCGAGGGGGCGCTGCATGTCCGCAACGACTACGGGTCGAAGGACTTCGGGGGTGCCGCTCCCCCGGCGGGTGAGCGGCACCGCTATGTGTTCACGGTCTACGCGGTGGACAGCGAGAAGCTGGGCCCGGACGAGGACGCCTCGCCGGCCGTCGTCGGCTTCAATCTGCGTTTCCACACGCTCGGCCGGGCGCATCTGGTCGGCGAGTACGAGGAGCCCGCCGCGGGCTGATTGTTCGTTTTTCGTTTGCCCTGCCCTGGTCCTGGAGAGATCAGGGCAGGGCAGTTTTTTTGTTGCCGGGGCCGGGGTTCGCTCCCCCGGCCGGCACGGATATTGCGTTGTCCATCTCGGCGCGCCCGGCCAGAGTTGATGCGAGCCCGAGCCCGTCGACTGGGCCGGGCCGGTGAACGGGAGGTGGGCAGGATGCGGGACACGCTGGTGCTGAACGCGAGCTTCGAGCCGCTGTCGACGGTGACGCTGAACCGTGCGGTGGTGCTGGTGCTCCAGGACAAGGCCGTCGTCGAGCAGGCGCACCCCGGTCTGCGTGTCCGTGCCGCCGCCTTCGATCTGCCGGTGCCGCGGGTGATCAGGCTCTCCCGGTACGTACGGGTGCCGTTCCGAAGACAGGCCCCGTGGTCGAGGAGGGGTGTCCTGGTCCGGGACCAGCACCGGTGCGCCTACTGCGGTGGGCGCGCCACCACGGTGGACCACGTGGTGCCGAAGTCGCGCGGTGGTGCGGACTCCTGGCTGAACACGGTGGCCTCCTGTGCCGAGGACAACCACAGGAAGGCGGACCGGACGCCGGAGCAGGCGGGGATGCCGCTGCTGCGGGAGCCGTTCGAGCCGTCGCCGGCGCAGGCGATGCTGCTCGGGCTGCGGGCCGGTGAGCGGGAGGCGCTGCCGGACTGGCTGATGACGGCACAGGCCACCGCCGCCTGAGCAGCGCAGGCCGCCGCCGTCTGAGACCCTGTCCGGCCGGCCGGGGGCTCAGCGCAGCAGCAGCTGGACGATCGCGGAGACGCCGACGACCACGATGAAGACGCGCAGGGCCGTCGGCGGCAGCCGCCGTCCGACCTTCGCGCCGATCTGCCCGCCGATGGCGGAGCCGACGGCGATGAGGAGGACGGCGGTCCAGTCGAAGTCGGCGACGAAGAGGAAGAACAGCGCTGCGATGCTGTTCACGATGGCGGCGAGGACGTTCTTGACGGCGTTGAGGCGCTGGAGGGTGTCGTCCAGCAGGGTGCCCATCAGGGAGAGGTAGATGATCCCCTGGGCGGCGGTGAAGTAGCCGCCGTAGACGCTGGCCAGGAGGAGTCCGCCGAAGAGGACGGGCCCGCCGTCGCCGCGGGCGGTGGTCCCCCGGCGCTCCCGTCGCCGCTGGACGGCGGCCGAGATGCGCGGCTGGAGGACGACGAGGACGAGGGCCAGCGCCACCAGGACGGGGACGATGGTCTCGAACGCGGTCTCGGGGAGCAGCAGGAGCAGTATGGCGCCGCTCAGCCCGCCGATCGCGGCGGCGACGCCGAGGCGCAGCACGAGGCGGCGCTGGCCCTTGAGTTCGGCCCGGTAGCCGATGGCTCCGCTGAGGGAGCCGGGGATGAGGCCGAGGGCGTTGGAGACGGTGGCCGTGACCGGCGGGAGGCCGGTGGCGAGCAGGACCGGGAAGGTGATCAGGGTCCCGGAGCCGACGATGGTGTTGATCGTGCCGGCGCCCATGCCCGCGGCGAAGACCGCGAGTGACTCCCAGGGGGACAAAGCCATCTCCTCGTGCTCGGTGACGCCTCCCCGCCGTGAAGGTCGAGGGGCGTCACCGATCATGCATGACGGCCGTACCGGTCAGTCGATGGGGGGCTGCTCCCGGCGCTCGGTGCCGCCGGTCTGCTTGGGGACGCTGTTGCCGCCGCCCATGCCGGCCATCGGGTTGAAGTTGCCCATGGCTCCGCTGAGGCCCTTGAGGGCGTCGCCGATCTCGCTGGGGACGATCCAGAGCTTGTTGGCGTCGCCCTCGGCGATCTTGGGGAGCATCTGGAGGTACTGGTAGGCCAGCAGCTTCTGGTCGGCGTCTCCGGCGTGGATGGACTCGAAGACGGTCCTGATGGCCTGGGCCTCGCCCTCGGCCTTGAGGGCGGCGGCCTTGGCCTCGCCCTCGGCGCGCAGGATGGCGGACTGCTTCTCGCCCTCGGCGGTGAGGATCTGGGACTGGCGGATGCCCTCGGCGGTGAGGATCGCGGCGCGCTTGTCGCGGTCGGCGCGCATCTGCT
Source organism: Streptomyces sp. NPDC005805 (assembly GCF_040630445.1). Classification (NCBI taxonomy): domain Bacteria; kingdom Bacillati; phylum Actinomycetota; class Actinomycetes; order Kitasatosporales; family Streptomycetaceae; genus Streptomyces; species Streptomyces sp. NPDC005805. The sequence continues at coordinate 30,945 of NZ_JBEXXN010000064.1, read as the reverse complement.
TCTCCATCGAGTCCTGGATGGAGGTGGGCGGTTCGATCGCCTTGAGCTCGACGCGGTTGACGCGGATGCCCCACTTGCCGGTGGCCTCGTCGAGGACGCCGCGCAGGGCCGCGTTGATCTCCTCGCGGGAGGTGAGGGTCCGCTCCAGGTCCATGCCGCCGATGATGTTGCGCAGGGTGGTGACGGTGAGCTGCTCGATGGCCTGGATGTAGCTGGCGACCTCGTAGGTGGCGGCGCGGGCGTCGGTCACCTGGTAGTAGATGACGGTGTCGATGTTGACGACGAGGTTGTCCTGGGTGATCACCGGCTGCGGCGGGAAGGGGACGACCTGTTCGCGGAGGTCGATGCGGTTGCGGATCGAGTCGATGAACGGCACGACGATGTTGAGGCCCGCGTTGAGGGTGCGGGTGTAGCGGCCGAAGCGTTCGACGATGGCGGCGCTGGCCTGCGGGATGACCTGGATCGTCTTGATCAGGGCGATGAAGACCAGCACCACCAGAATGATCAGGACGATGATGATGGGTTGCATCGCGTTCCCTGTGCCCTTCGCTGCGGATGTCCTCGGTGGACCGGGCCGGGGGCCGGTCGATGATCAGTTTCCCAGAACTGGGGCCGTGGTGCGGGCCGTTCGGCGTCTTCGGCCGTGGCGGGGGTCCGGTGCGGGTCTCCGGCCGGCGCGGGCCTCACATGACAAGGGCGGTGGCGCCGTCGATCTCGACGACGTCGACCTGGTGGCCGACCTCGAAGGCGGCGGTGTCGTCGTAGGCGCGGGCGGACCAGATCTCGCCGGCGAGCTTGATGCGCCCGCCCCGGCCGTCGACGCGTTCGACGACCACGGCCTGACGGCCCCTCAGGGCGTCGACCCCGCTGGCGAATCCGGGTTTCTGCGCGCGCTGGCGGGCGGCGAGGGGGCGGACGACGGCGATGAGCGCCACCGAGACCCCCACGAAGACGAGTACCTGCGCCACCACTCCGCCGCCGAGGGCGGCGGTGACGGCTCCGGCGACCGCTCCCGCCGAGAACATGCCGAATTCGGGCATCGCGGTGAGCACCAGCGGAATGCCCAGTGCGACCGCGCCGATCAGCCACCACACCCATGCGTCGATGTCCACGCCGCCCATGGTAGGTCCGCCGGTCGCGCTCGGGACAGGGGGCGTGGCGGACCGGCGTCCCGCGCTCCGGGGCGCGGTGGGCTCGCAACGGGCGTACGGCGGTCGGGTGTTCGGCCGCCGGGTGCCGGCGGCGGTCAGCCGAGGGGCAGGCCCTGGGCGCTCCAGCGCTCGCCGGTGCGCTCGACGACGAGCGGCAGTCCGAAGCAGAGGGAGAGGTTGCGGGAGGTCAGCTCGGTCTCCATGGGGCCGGCCGCGAGGATCTTGCCCTGACGGATCATCAGGACGTGGGTGAAGCCGGGGGCGATCTCCTCGACGTGGTGGGTCACCATGATCATGGAGGGGGCGTACGGGTCGCGGGCGAGGCGGCCGAGGCGGCGGACCAGGTCCTCGCGGCCGCCGAGGTCGAGTCCGGCGGCGGGCTCGTCGAGGAGGAGGAGTTCGGGGTCGGTCATCATCGCGCGGGCGATGAGGGTGCGCTTGCGCTCGCCCTCGGAGAGGGTGCCGAAGCGCCGGTCGAGGTACTCGGTCATGCCGAGGCGGTCGAGGAAGGCGCGGGCGCGCTGCTCGTCGACCTCGTCGTAGTCCTCGTGCCAGGTGGCGGTCATGCCGTAGGCGGCGGTGAGGACGGTCTGCAGGACGGTCTGGCCCTTGGGGAGCTTGTCGGCCATGGCGACGCCGGCCATGCCGATGCGGGGGCGCAGTTCGAAGACGTCGACGCCGCCGAGGCGCTCACCGAGGATGCGGGCGGTGCCGGAGGTCGGGAAGAGGTAGCTGGAGGCGAGGTTGAGCAGGGTGGTCTTGCCGGCGCCGTTGGGGCCGAGGATGACCCAGCGCTCGCCCTCCTTGACCGACCAGGAGACGTCGTCCACCAGAGCGCGTCCGTCGCGGACCACGGATACGTCCACCAGCTCCAGTACATCGCTCATGAGCGCGTTGTCTCCCCATGCGTCGTCTGCGTCGTCTGCGTCCTCGCGGTGCCGCGAGATGTTACGAGGTGTTGCCGGGTGCTGCGGGCGGCGGTGCTCGTACGGGACACCGGCAGGCTCAGCGCCCAGGGGAAAACCTACGCCACCCGCCGCGCGGCCCGGTGCCCGGTCCCCGGGCTCGCGGGAACGCCTACGCTGGTCGCCATGCTGTGGGAACCACGTTCGGGGCGGCTGGCCGCCTGGGGGAACGCCGTACTGGCCGGGCTCGTCGCACCCGACGACGCGGTGGAGGCGATCGTCGGCGACGACGTCCGGCACCGGGTCGAGGGCCTGCCCGGGGAGCCGGGCCGGGTCGGGCTGACGCTGGCGCTGGGGCGGCTGCGCGCGCTGGGGGTCACCGGGTTCCGGGTGGCGCTGCCCGCGCCGGGGCATCCGCTGGGGCTGAGCGGCCCGCCGGAGTTCAACGCCCGGGCCCTGGAGGCCGAGGAGGCCGTCGTCGGGACCGGCGCCGCGTGGGGTCTGGTGCCGGAGGTGCACGAGGCCGGTCCGGACGGGGACGTGCACACCGAGGTCGTGTGGCACTGCCTGCCGGTGCGCGAGGGGCCGCCCGCGGACGTGCCCTCCCTCGGTGAGGCGGAACGGGAGCTGGCGGAGGCGCTGCGGGAGGCGACGACGGTGCTGACGCGGCTGGACGTCGCCGGGTCCGGGCCAGTGGCCGAGGCGGCGGTGGACGCCTACCGGGCGCGGGCGGAGCGGGGTGCGGCGGAGCGGCTGGCGCCCGGGTATCCGCCGCGGTCGGTGCGGGTGCTGGAGCTGGCGCAGCGGGTCGGGCTGCTGATCTCGGTGGCGTATGAGAACGGGCACGGCGGGGCGGTCAGCGCCTCGCAGATGGCGGCGCGGGCGGAGGCGCTGCGTCCGGTGGAGCGGGTGGCCCGGCGTGCGCGGGTGGCCGCGTACAACGCGTTCGTGGAGGAGCAGGAGCGCCGGCGGGGCTGAGCGCCAGGTCGGCGACGCACGGGCACGCGCCCGGTCCCGCGTGTGCGGGGCCGGGCGCGTGCGTGTGGTGCGGGGGTGTCAGCCGTTGAGGCCGGCGTTGCCGAACGCGGGGTTCAGCAGGCCGATGACGTTGACGGAGTTGCCGACGAGGTTCACCGGGACGTGCACCGGGACCTGGACGAGGTTGCCGGAGGCGACGCCCGGGGACTTCACGGCCTCGCCATGGGCGTGCGCGCCGCCGCCGTTGGTGGCGGAGGCGGCGCCCGCGCTCACGGCCACGAGGCTGCCGGCGATCATGGTGAGGGCCGCGGCCTTCTTGAAGTTCTTCACTGCTGTCATCCTCCTGAGCGTTCGCCGCGGCCGGCCGCCGCGGCTCGCACTGGAGAACGCCGCAGGGCGCAGGGGGGTGCGCCATGTGAGTGACATCCACCCGACAGTATGAATCTCGGATCGGAGCGTGACGTTCCGCACGGATGCTCGTACGGACGCGCGAACCGGGGCCGCAGCCAGGGGGCGTCAGCCGGTCAGCCCGTGCCGCACCGCCCAGAGCGCCGCCTGGGTCCGGTCGGCCAGGTCGAGCTTCATCAGGATGTTCGAGACATGGGTCTTGACCGTCTTCTCCGAGAGGACCAGCGCGCGGGCGATCTCCCGGTTGGAGCGGCCGTCCGCGATCAGGCCGAGGACCTCGCGCTCCCGCTCGGTCAGGCTCGGGCCCCGGCCGGTGCCCGGCCCCGGGGCGTCGTCCGAGAGGAGCGCGCCCGCCACCTCCTGCTGGAGCAGGACATGGCCCGCGTGCACCGAGCGGATGGCACCGGCCAGCGCCTCCGGGTCCACGTCCTTGTAGACATAGCCCGAGGCGCCGGCGCGCAGGGCGGGGACGACGGTGCGCTGCTCGGTGAAGCTGGTGACGATCAGCACCTTCGCCGGGTTCTCCAGCTCGCGCAGCTTGCGCAGGGCCTCGATGCCGTCCATGCCGGGCATCTTGACGTCCATCAGCACGACGTGCGGCTTCAGCTCCTCGGCGCGGGCCACGCCCTCCGCGCCGTCGCCCGCCTCGCCGACGACCTCGATGTCGTCCTGCACCTCCAGGAAGGTGCGCAGCCCGCGCCGGACCACCTGGTGGTCGTCGACCAGCAGCACGCGGATCCTGTCCTCAGCCACCGGGGACCTCCATCTCGATCGTGGTGCCCTTGCCGGGCGCCGATTCCACCGTGAGGCCGCCGCCCACGCCGCCCGCCCGGTCCCGCATGGAGACCAGGCCGAGGTGGCGCCCGGCGCGGCGCACCGCGCTCGGCTCGAAGCCCCTGCCGTCGTCGCTGACCCGCAGGACCGCGCCCTGGCCCCGGCGGGCGAGGCTCACCTCGACCCGCCCGGCCTCCGCGTGCCGCAGGGCGTTGTGCAGGGCCTCCTGGGCGACGCGCAGCAGGGCCTCCTCCTGGGCGGCCGGCAGGGCCCGTATCCCGCAGGTCTCGAAGGTGACGCGGGCGCTGTGGGCCCGGTCCAGGACCTGGATCTGGGTGCGGAGGGTGTTGACCAGCCCGTCCTCGTCGAGGGCGGCCGGGCGCAGTTCGACGACGGCGGCCCGCAGCTCGTCGGCGGCCTCGGCGGCGAGCGCGGCGACCTGCTGGAGCTCCCCCTTGGCGCGGGCCGGGTCGCGGTCGACCAGGGCGGCCGCGGCCTGGGCGGTGAGCCGCAGGGAGAAGAGCTTCTGGCTGACCGCGTCGTGCAGCTCGTGGGCGAGCCGGGAGCGCTCCTCGGCGATGGTCAGCTCGCGGCTGCGCTCGTAGAGCCGGGCGTTGGTGAGGGCGATGGCGGCGTGCTGGGCGAGGATGCCGAGGAGTTCCTCGTCGTCCTCGGTGAAGCCGCAGGTGCCGGCCGGGCGGGGACAGCGCTTGTTGGCGAGGAACAGGGCGCCGATGACGTCCTCGCCGTCCCTGATGGGCAGGCCGAGGAAGTCGGACATGTCGGGGTGGGCGGCGGGCCAGCCCTCGAAGCGGGGGTCCTCGCGCACATCGGCGAGCCGCTCGGTCCTGGCGCCCTGGAGCATCGCGGCGAGGATGCCGTGCTGGCGCGGGAGGGGGCCGATGGCCTTCCACTGCTCGTCGCTGACGCCGTCGACGACGAACTGGGCGAAGCCGCCGTGGTCGTCGGGGACGCCGAGCGCCGCGTACTCCGCGTCCAGCAGCTCCCGGGCGGAGGCCACGATCGTCTTGAGCACGTCGCGCACCTCCAGATGCCTGCTCATGGCGAGGAGCGCGGTGCTCACGGCGGCCAGGCCGGAGCTCGGTCGGTGACTCATGGCCTCACCGTACCGGTGGGTCGTGACGGTCCGTATCGGGCCGGGGACGGCCCCGGCCCGGGTCTCTGGTCGTAGGCCGAAGTGCCCTGGCCGGTGGGGTCCGGCGCACGAGGCGGCCGCCCGGCGGGCGTTCCTACGGTGACGGCAGAGGTGACGGCGGCGGTGATGCCGGTCACCCGGAGACCCGACGGAGAGGGGCGGTTGTCATGCCGGTTGCGGTGATCACAGGGGCGTCGAAGGGGCTGGGCCGGGCGCTGGCCGGGCGGCTCGCGGAGCAGGGCTGGGACCTGGTGCTCGGGGCGCGTACCGAGGAGGTGCTGAAGGAGAGCGCCGCGTCCGCCGGCGCGCACGGGACGCGGGTGGTGGCCGTGGCGGGTGATGTCACGGACCCGGCGCACCGGGCGGAGCTGGTGGCGTCGGCGGGGGCGCTGGGCGGTCTCGATCTGCTGGTGAGCAATGCCAGCGCGCTGGGGGCCCAGCCGCTGGTGCGGCTGGCGGAGCTGCCGCTGGACGGGTTCCGGGCGGCGCTGGAGACCAACGCGGTGGCCGCCCTGGGCCTGGTGCAGGAGGCGCTGCCGCTGCTGCGCCGCTCGCCGTCGGGGGCGGTGCTGGCGGTCAGCTCGGACGCGGCCGTGGAGGCGTACGGGACCTGGGGCGGCTACGGGGCGTCGAAGGCGGCGCTGGACCTGCTGGCGGGGGTGCTGGCGGTGGAGGAGCCGGGGCTGCGGGTGTGGAGCGTGGACCCGGGGGACATGGCGACGGATCTGTACGCGGCGGCGGTGCCGGACGACGAGGAGCCGCGGACCTCTCCGGAGGACGTGGCGCCGGACTTCGTGCGGCTGGTCGCGGAGCGCCCGGCGAGCGGCCGGGGCACCGCCCGGGACCTGCTGGGGTCCCGGTGAGGGCGGTGGCGGCGGTCCCGGCGCTGGAGTCCCTGCGGGTGCCGGAGGGCCTGTCGGCCCGGGTGCCGGCGGAGGAGCGGGGCACGGGCCGGGACGATGTGCGGCTGCTGGTCTCGCGGGGCGCGCGGGTGACGCACCACGCCTTCCGGGACCTGGGCGGGCTGCTGCGGGCGGGGGACGTGCTGGTGGTGAACACCTCCCCCACCCTGGCCGCCGCGGTCGACGGGCGGATCGGCGCGGAGCCGGTGGTGGTGCACTTCTCGACGCGCCGGGACGGCGGGCGGCAGTGGGCGGTGGAACTGCGCGCGCCGGACGGTTCGGGGACCACGGGGCCGCGCCCGGGCGGGCCGCCGGGTCTGGTGGTGCGGCTGCGGGGCGGTGCGCGGCTGGTCCTTGAGGAGCCGCTGGCGCCGGGGGCGGACCGGCTGTGGTGGGCCTCGGTGTCGGTCCCGGTGCCGGGGCTGCTGGCGCGGTACGGGCGGCCGATCCGCTACCGGTACACGGCCCGGGACCAGCCGCTCGCCGCGTACCAGACGGTGTTCGCGCTGCCGTCCCCGGACGGCGCGGGGTCGGCGGAGATGCCGAGCGCGGCGCGTCCGTTCACGGCGCCGCTGGTGGCGGAGCTGGTGAGCCGGGGGGTGCAGTTCGCGCCGGTGGTGCTGCACACGGGGGTGGCGTCGGCGGAGGCGCACGAGCCGCCGTACCCGGAGCCGTTCGCGGTGCCGGCGGCGACGGCGCGGCTGGTGAACGCGGCCCGGGCGGGCGGCGGGCGGGTGGTCGCGGTGGGGACGACGGCGGTGCGGGCGCTGGAGTCGGCGGCGGGGCCCTCGGGGGTGGTGGCGCCCGCCTCGGGGTGGACGGACCTGGTGGTCACGCCGCGGCGGGGGGTGCGGGTGGTGGACGGGCTGCTGACCGGGCTGCACGAGCCGGAGGCGTCCCATCTGCTGATGCTGGGGGCCGTCGCGGGGAAGGGCGGGCAGGACGGGGAAGGGGCGCTGGCCTCGGCGTACGCCGAGGCGCTGAGGCTGCGCTACCTCTGGCACGAGTTCGGGGACACGCATCTCCTCCTTCCGGAGGAGGGCACTCACGGTGCGGGTTGCTGATGCAACAGACGGTGAGACGGAGGGGTGTCCCGTGTGAGCCCGGGCATAGGGCGTGGGTCACTTACGAACCGCCCTAGTGGATATATAAGGGGCATGTGAGCACGGACAGCACGGGTGAAACGGACGTATGGGGCAACGGTGGTCCACTACCACGGATAGTACGTCACACCTTTGCCACGGGATTTTGCTGCCGCTAAGAATTGCCGACGTCGCTTCCACGAACAGCGCAGAGCCGAACCGGCCCTGGAGCGACTCCCCGCTATTCGAAGAGGTACATCTGTATGTCCGCGTTCAACACTTCCGCTCTCCGTCGTCTCCGATCGCGCAAGGCCGCGGTCGCCGGTGTCGCCGTCGCCGCCTCCGCCGCCGTGGCGCTCTCCCTCGCGCCGGGCGACGCCGAGGCCGGCACGACCGCCGAGGTCGCGGCCGCCCCGGCGGCCTGGAAGGCCAACCCCGAGCAGGCCGCGAAGGTGCAGGAGAGCATCGCCACGCAGCAGACGTCCTTCGAGGCCCAGTTCAAGGCCGCGCAGGCGAAGAAGAAGGCCGAGGCGGAGGCCGCGAAGAAGGCCGCCGAGGCGAAGAAGAAGGCTGCCGCCAAGGCCGCCGCGGAGAAGCGCGCCAAGGAGAAGGCGGCCGCCGACCGGTCCGCCCGCGCCGCCGCGAAGCCCGCCAAGGTGACCTACCCGAACAACCTGGACGGCTGGATCCGCGAGGCCCTGTCCATCATGAAGAAGCACGACATCCCCGGCTCGTACGAGGGCATCCACCGCAACATCATGCGTGAGTCCAGCGGCAACCCGCGTGCGATCAACAACTGGGACATCAACGCCATCAACGGCGTCCCGTCGAAGGGCCTGCTCCAGGTCATCAAGCCCACCTTCGACGCCTACCACGTCCCGGGCACCAAGAAGGACCAGTACGACCCGGTCGCCAACATCGTCGCCGCCTGCAACTACGCGGCCGACCGCTACGGCTCCATGGACAACGTCAACAGCGCCTACTGAGCCTGCGCAGACCTGCCACCGAGCAGCACCCGCGCCCCCGCGACGGAGCGGAGCGCGCGCCACGACATACGCCGAAGGGCGCACCCCGATGCGGGGGTGCGCCCTTCGGGCGTCGCGTGGTGCCTGCGGGCCGGGGCCCGCGGGGGTCACTTGCGCATGACCTCCGGCTCGTGGCGGCGCAGGAAGCGCGCCACCAGGAAGGCGCAGAGCGCGCCGAGCGCCAGCAGGGCGCCCATGTCGAGCATCCAGGCCCCGGCGTCGTGGTCCCAGAGCGGGTCGGTGCTGGTCGGGTCGTCCGTGTTCGGGTTGATCCGGTTGAAGTCCAGCGTGGTGCCGGCCGCGGCCACCGCCCAGCGCGAGGGCATCAGATACGAGAACTCGTTGACGCCGACGGTGCCGTGCAGGATGAAGAGGCAGCCGGTGAAGACGACCTGGACGATCGCGAACATCACCAGCAGCGGCATGGTCTTCTCGGCGGTCTTCACCAGGGCCGAGATGATCAGGCCGAACATCATCGAGGTGAAGCCCAGCGCCATGATCGGCAGGGACAGCTCCAACAGGACCGCGCCGCCGAGGATCAGGCCCTCCTCCGGCAGCTCGCGGGTGGCGAAGCCGATCGCGCCGACCAGGGCCCCCTGGAGGACGGTGATCGCGCCGAGGACGATCACCTTGGACATCAGGTACGCGGAGCGCGACAGGCCGGTGGCCCGTTCCCGCTCGTAGATCACCCGTTCCTTGATCAGCTCGCGGACCGAGTTGGCGGCGCCCGCGAAGCAGGCGCCCACCACCAGGATCAGCAGGACCGTGGTCGCCGTGCCGTTCGGGATGACCCGCCCGGTCTGCTCGTTCACGTTGACCAGCAGGCCCTTGTCGGGGTCGATCACCAGGCTGACCGCGCCGAGGACCGCCGGCAGGATCAGCATCAGGGCCATGAAGCCCTTGTCCGAGGCGATCACGGAGACATAGCGCCGGATCAGGGTGAACAGCTGCGAGCCCCAGCTCTGCGGCTTCGGCGGCCGCATCTGCTGCGCGGAGGGCATGCTCACCGCCTGCGGGGCGACCGCGTCGATGTCCGCCGCGTACATCTGGTAGTGCTGGGAGCCCTTCCAGCGGCCCGCCCAGTCGTAGTCGCGGTAGTTCTCGAAGGCGGAGAAGACATCGGCCCAGGTGCTGTAGCCGAAGAAGTTCAGCGCCTCCTCCGGCGGCCCGAAGTACGCCACCGCGCCGCCCGGCGCCATGACCAGCAGCTTGTCGCAGAGCGCCAGCTCGGCGACCGAGTGCGTGACCACCAGGACCGTACGGCCGTCGTCCGCGAGGCCGCGCAGCAGCTGCATGACGTCGCGGTCCATGCCCGGGTCCAGGCCCGAGGTCGGCTCGTCCAGGAAGATCAGGGAGGGCTTGGTCAGCAGCTCCAGGGCGACCGAGACGCGCTTGCGCTGGCCGCCGGAGAGGGCGGTGACCTTCTTGTCCTTGTGGATGTCGAGCTTCAGCTCGCGCAGCACCTCGCCGATCCGCGCCTCGCGCTCGGCCTCGGTGGTGTCCGCGGGGAAGCGCAGCTTCGCCGCGTACTTCAGCGCCTTACGGACGGTGAGCTCCTTGTGCAGGATGTCGTCCTGCGGGACCAGACCGATGCGCTGGCGCAGCTCGGCGAACTGCTTGTAGAGGCTGCGGTTGTCGTAGAGGACGTCACCCTGGTTGGCGGGCCGGTAGCCGGTGAGCGCCTTGAGCAGGGTGGACTTTCCGGAGCCGGAGGGGCCGATGACGCCGATCAGCGACTTCTCGGGCACGCCGAAGGAGACGTCGCGCAGGATCTGCTTGCCGCCGTCGACGGTCACCGTCAGGTGCCGGGCCGAGAACGAGACCTCGCCGGTGTCGACGAACTCCTCCAGCCGGTCGCCGACCAGCCGGAAGGTGGAGTGGCCGACGCCGACGATGTCGTTCGGGCCGATGAGGACCGTGGAGGACTTGGCGATCGGCTGGCCGTTGACATAGGTGCCGTTGTGCGAACCGAGGTCGCGGATCTCGAAGCGGCCGTCGGGCGTCGCCACGAATTCCGCGTGGTGCCGGGAGACCTGGAGGTCGGAGACGACCAGCTCGTTCTCCAGGGCACGGCCGATGCGCATCACACGCCCGAGGGCGAGCTGGTGGAACGTGGTCGGACTGCGGTCGCCGTGGCCGAAGCCGCCGCCGTGGTGGCCCTGGCCGCCCTGCTGGTGCGGGACCTGCGGCTGCGGGGCCGGCGGCTGCTGCGGCCAGCCCTGCTGCTGGGGCGGCTGCCCGGGGGCGGGGGCACCCGGCCAGCCCTGCTGGGGGGCCTGGTGCGGGGCGGCCTGCGGCGCCTGGGGCGCGGCCTGCTGGGCGGCGGCCTGCTGCGGGGCAGCGGCCTGCGCGCTGTAGGCTCCGGCGGCGGTCAGATTCAGCCGGGGACCGTCGGTGGCGTTGCCCAGATGCACGGCGGAGCCGGCGCCGATCTCCAGCTGCTGAATCCGCTGACCCTGCACATAGGTGCCGTTGGTGCTGCCGTGGTCCTCGATGGCCCAACTGCGGCCGTTCCAGCTGATCGTGGCGTGCCGCCACGAGACTCTGGCGTCGTCGATCACCACATCACCCTGGGGATCGCGGCCCAGGGAGTACGCCCTGGCCGGATCGAGGGTCCAGGTGCTTCCGTTCAATTCCAGTACGAGTTCCGGCACTCCATGCCCCACTAGTTGTCCCCCGAGCTTCCCCCGTCGCCGGGAGTCTAGGGATGGCGAACATCGTGGGGAACTATTTCAGGCCCGGTCCCGTATCCGAAAGTCAGGCCCGGTGAAGACCGCCTTCGTCACGGAGTTGGGACCTTCGTCGCCGGGCGGGGACGCCGGCGGGTGCCGCGAAGGAAGGCTTATCCGGGCGGAACACCGCCGACCGCACCCAACCGGAACGAACACTCTGATTCCTCCCGGAGGTGTTCCTGTCCGGCGGCCTGCCCGCCGGGCCTGTCCGTCAGGCGGGACGGCGGGTCCCGGCCCGGCCCGCGCCGGATACGGTGGGAACACCATGAGTGCAGCGCAGACCCCTCCGGGCACCGACGTCCCCACCCTTCTCGTCAAGATCTTCGGGAAGGACCGCCCCGGTATCACCGCCGGGCTCTTCGACACCCTGGCCGCCTACGCGGTCGACGTGGTCGACATCGAGCAGGTCGTCTCCCGTGGACGCCTCGTCCTGTGCGCCCTCGTCACCGCGCCGCGGGGCGGGGCCTCCGAGGGCGATCTTCGGGCGACCGTGCACAGCTGGGCCGAGTCCCTGAAGCTCCAGGCCGAGATCATCTCGGGCACCGGCGACAACCGGCCGCGCGGCAGCGGCCGTTCCCATGTGACCGTGCTGGGCAACCCGCTGACCGCCGAGTCCACCGCCGCCATAGCGGCCAGGATGAGCGACATGGGCGCCAACATCGACCGGGTGTTCCGGCTGGCGAAGTATCCGGTCACGGCGGTCGAGTTCGCGGTCTCCGGCGTCGAGACGGAGCCGCTGCGCACCGCGCTCGCCCCCCTCGCGCACAGCATCGGGGTGGACGTGGCCGTCGTCTCGGCGGGTCTGCACCGGCGCGCCCAGCGCCTGGTCGTGATGGACGTCGACTCGACCCTGATCCAGGACGAGGTCATCGAGCTGTTCGCGGCCCACGCCGGCTGCGAGGACGAGGTCGCCGCGGTGACCGAGTCGGCGATGCGCGGCGAGCTGGACTTCGAGCAGTCGCTGCACGCCCGGGTGGCCCTCCTCGCCGGCCTGGACGCCTCGGTGGTGGACAAGGTGCGCGCCGAGGTGCGCCTCACCCCCGGCGCGCGGACCCTGATCCGCACGCTCAAGCGGCTGGGCTACCAAGTGGGCGTGGTCTCCGGCGGTTTCACCCAGGTCACCGACGACCTCCAGGAGCGCCTGGGCCTGGACTTCGCCTCGGCCAACACCCTGGAGATCGTCGACGGCAAGCTCACCGGCCGGGTGATCGGCGAGGTGGTGGACCGGGCGGGCAAGGCGCGGCTGCTGCGCCGTTTCGCGGCGGAGGCCGGGGTGCCGCTCTCCCAGACGGTGGCCATCGGCGACGGCGCCAACGACCTGGACATGCTGAACGCGGCGGGCCTGGGCGTCGCCTTCAACGCCAAGCCGGTGGTCCGCGAGGCCGCGCACACGGCGGTGAACGTGCCGTTCCTGGACACCGTGCTGTATCTGCTGGGCGTCACCCGGGAAGAGGTCGAGGCCGCGGACGACGGCACCGAGGAACACTGACGCCCCTCGTACGGCGAAGGGCCCCGGCGCACCTACCAGGTGTGCCGGGGCCCTTCGCCTGTCACAGGCGTGCCCGGGCCGGGTCAGTCGTGCGGGGCCCAGTAGTCGAGCAGCGTGCCGACGCCGTGCTCCAGGGACTTCCACGAGCCGGTGAAGGACACCACGGCGAACGCGGCGGTCGGGAAGCCGGAGCGGGACATCCGGGTGCCCGCGTCGCCCTCCGCGCTGCCGGAGAGGGCGTCGGAGAGCGCGTGCATCCCGGGGTTGTGGCCGATGACGAGCAGATCGGCCACGTCGTCGGGCGTCTCGTTGAGGAGGGCGATCAGTTCGCCGAGCGACGCCTCGTACAGGCGGTCCTCGTAGACGGTCCGCGGGCGCTCGGGCAGTTCGTGGACGGCGAGCTTCCACGTCTCACGCGTCCGCACGGCGGTGGAGCACAGGGCGAGGTCGAAGGGGATGCCGGTCTCGGCGAGCCGGCGTCCGGCTACGGGGGCGTCCATGCGGCCGCGCTCGGCGAGCGGGCGGTCGTGATCGGCGACCTGGGGCCAGTCGGCCTTGGCGTGCCGGAGAAGAACGATCCTGCGGGACTCGGGAGATCCGGGGGCTGCCCCTCCGGATGACACAGCGGCGCTCATGCACCCCAGCTTCGCATGAAACGCGCCATCGGGCGCAGGGTGTTGACGCCTCTCCCTCGAAGGAGGAGGGCTCAGCGGACCAGCATGTCCCGCAGGTGCGCCAGCAGCTCGGGGACCACGGGTGCGCTCCCGGTCGCGTGCGCGTCGCCGGCCCCCGCGATCAGCGCGAGCAGCGCGGCGAAGGCGAGGACGGGCAGCGCGAGCGCCCACCACGGCAACCGCGCGGCGCGGGCCCCGACGGCCGGGGTCTGCGGGTGGGACCGGGTGCGTGTGCGGGCCGGCATCGCCGCCTCCGTGGGTCGGTTCCTGTGTCTACGGAAACCGTACGGATCTTGGGGCCCGGGCCCCATCCGGAGACCCACCCACTCGGCCCTGACCCTGTCCCCCTAGGGGGTAGGGGGAAACCCCTACCGAGACCCGGGGGGCGGGGTCCGCCCCGCCTCGGGCAGGCGAACCGAGCCCTGGGAAATCACGGCGCGGCGATAGTCGCCACGATGGAGATCACCACGCCGATGAGGAGGATGAGGCCGAAGATCCCGAGGAGCTTCTTCTGGCCGTTCTGGGGGTTCGGGTCGAGCACCATGCGCTCAGTGTCGCAGACCCTTCTCGTCCTCGATCGTCCGGTCCCGTCCCGCCAGCGTGCCGACGATCATCTGCGGCACCAGCAGCCCGGCCATCAGCAGCAGCGGCACGGTCCAGCCCCCGCTGTGCTGGTACAGGACGCCGACGAGCAGCGGCCCCGGGATGGAGATCAGGTACCCCGTGGACTGGGCGAAGGCGGAGAGCCGGACCACGCCCGCCCCCGTCCGCGAGCGCATGCCGATCATGGTGAGGGCCAGCGGGAACGCGCAGTTGGAGACGCCGAGCAGCAGCGCCCACGCCCAGGCGCCGGCGGCCGGGGCGAGCAACAGGCCGAGGTAGCCGGTCAGTCCGCAGAGGCCGAGGGCGACGACGATCGGGCCCTGGTTGCGCAGCCGGGTCGCGAGGCGCGGGATGACGAAGGCGAGCGGGACGCCCATGACCATGGTGACGGCCAGCAGGACGCCCGCTGTGGAGGGGGAGACGCCCGCGTCCCGGAAGATCTGCGGCATCCAGCCCATGGTGATGTACGCGCCGGTGGCCTGGAGGCCGAAGAAGCAGCCGAGCGCCCAGGCCGTGGGGCTGCGGGTGATGCGCGGCGCCGGACCGGCGGGCTCCTCCGCGCGGGCCCGGCCGGCGGCGGGCCGCTCCCCCGCCCCGTCCCGGTCGCGGACCAGGGCGAGCCAGGGCAGCACGGCGAGGACGCCGAGGACCGCCCAGACCGCGAGCCCGGTGCGCCAACTCCCGCCCAGGGCCGAGGTGACGGGGACGGTCGCGGCCGCGGCGAGGGAGGTGCCGAGGGCGAGGGCCATCGAGTAGAGGCCGGTCATCGAGCCGACCCGGTCGGGGAAGTACTTCTTCACGATCACCGGCATCAGCACATTGCTGACGGCGATGCCCATGAGGGCCAGGGCGCTCGCGGCGAGGAAGCCCGCGGAGCCGCCCGCGAAGGGCCGGACGGCGAGGCCGAGGGCGATGGCCGCCATGCCCGCGCACACCACGGCGGCGGGGCCGAAGCGGCGGGCGAGCCGGGGCGCGGCGATACCGAAGACGGCGAAGCAGAGCGGGGGCACGGAGGTGAGGAGTCCGGCGACCGTGCCGCTCATGTGCAGGCCGACGCGGGCCTCTTCGAGGAGCGCGCCGAGGCTGGTGATCGCGGGCCGGAGGTTGAGCGCCGCGAGGACGATCCCGACGACCACGAGCCGCACGGCCCACACCGGGACCGCCGGACCCGCCAGGTCCGCCGGACCCGCCGCCGCTCCCCGGCCCGCCGGACCCACCGGCTCCGCCGACCGCACCGGTCCTCCCCGGCCCGCCTCCCGCCCGGGCAGCGGCCCGGCGGGAGAATCGGGGGAGGTACGGGGTGCCGTGTGGGCGGGTCGCAGGGTTCGGGTCTCGTCACGCATGACACCCATCATAGAATCATGGGATGATTGGTTGTCCACCGCCCGTACGACATCCCGCCCCACACGACCAGGAGCAACCATGGCGCTGTCCTCACCTCGGCGTTCCGCGCTCTCCGACCAGGTGATCGCGCAGTTGCGCAACCAGATCACCTCGGGCGAGTGGCCGGTCGGTTCGCGTATCCCGACCGAGCCGGAGCTCGTCGAGCAGCTGGGCGTCGCCCGCAACACCGTCCGCGAGGCGGTGCGCGCGCTGGCGCACAACGGTCTGCTGGACATCCGCCAGGGCTCGGGCACCTATGTGGTGGCGACCAGTGAGCTGGCCGGGGTGATGCAGCGCCGCTTCGCCGGCGCCGACCCGCGCCATGTGGCCGAGCTGCGCTCCACCCTGGAGTCCTCGGGCGCCCGGCTCGCGGCACAGCGGCGTACGGAGAAGGACCTGGCCCAGCTGGACGCGCTGCTGGTGCGGCGCGAGGAGGCGTGGGCGTCCGGTGACGCGGAGCGTTTCGTCGCCGTGGACGCGACCTTCCACCTGGCGGTGGTCGCCGCCTCGCACAACGAGGTGCTCACCGAGCTGTACGCGGACCTGGCGGATCTGCTGCGCGACTGGCTCCGCGACG
This sequence comes from Streptomyces sp. NPDC005805, assembly GCF_040630445.1. Taxonomy (NCBI): domain Bacteria; kingdom Bacillati; phylum Actinomycetota; class Actinomycetes; order Kitasatosporales; family Streptomycetaceae; genus Streptomyces; species Streptomyces sp. NPDC005805. The sequence continues at coordinate 15,106 of NZ_JBEXXN010000064.1, read as the reverse complement.
ACGTCGGGCAGGAGCTGCGGCCGGAGCACCACATGGACCACGCGCGGATGGTGGAGGCGATCCGGGCGGGCGACGGGGAGACGGCCGCCGCGGAGGCCGCCGGCTACCCGTTCATGTGCCTGCGTCGGCCGGAACCGGCTGGTGGCTGACCCAGACCGCGCGTATCTCCTTCCAGCACCGCTGGCTCAGCTTTGTGTACCCGGCGGGGAGCAGTTCGACGGGGGTGGTGTCCGCGTCCAGGTCCCACCAGCGGTCGCACTCGACGTGCAGCCGTATGCGGTCGGCGTTGGGGAAGGGGTTGTGGCAGTGCGCGGTGACGCGGGAGCCGTCGACCACGGTCCGGCAGACGGCCTCGTAGACGGGCTCCTTCTTGGGCGGGGGCTGCTGGGGGCCGCCCGCGCCGGGGAGCAGATGGGAGGTGGCGGTGGGGGTCGCCCAGAGGAGTACCGTCGCCGCGGCCAGCACGGTGGCGTTGCGCCAGTTCGTCACCATCGGCAGGACACCCCCTCGGCCGAACTGCGGCGCGTGCGCCGCAAAAGCACCACAAGGAAGATTGCCCCTCCAGCATCACCGCCGCCCCCGGCCGCCGCTCACCCGTAGGGCCGAACGGGGGACGCCCCGCCCTCCGCGCGAGGCGGGGGACGAGGCGTCCGGGAAGTGCGTCGGCGCCGGTCAGGCGCCCATGATGTGCACGCCGCCGTCGACGTGGACGATCTCGCCGGTGGTCTTCGGGAACCAGTCGGAGAGCAGGGCGACCACACCGCGGCCGGTGGGCTCCGGGTCCGCCATGTCCCAGGCGAGCGGGGAGCGGTCGTCCCAGACCTTGGCCAGGTCCGTGAAGCCCGGGATGGACTTGGCGGCCATGGAGCCGATCGGCCCGGCGGAGATCAGGTTGCAGCGCACGCCCTGCTTGCCCAGGTCGCGGGCGAGGTAGCGGCTGGTGGCCTCCAGGGCGGCCTTGGCCGGGCCCATCCAGTCGTACTGCGGCCAGGCGAACTGCGCGTCGAAGGTGAGGCCGACGACGGAGCCGCCCTCCTCCATCAGCGGCAGGCAGGCCATGGTCAGCGACTTCAGCGAGAACGCCGAGACGTGCATCGCCGTGGCGACCGACTCGAAGGGCGTGTTCAGGAAGTTGCCGCCGAGGGCGTCCTGCGGGGCGAAGCCGATGGAGTGCACGACGCCGTCGAGACCGCCGAGCTCGTCGCGCACCAGGCCGGCCAGCCGGTCCAGGTGCTCGTCGTTGGTGACGTCCAGCTCGATGACCTTGGCGGGCTTCGGCAGCTTCTTCGCGATGCGCTCGGTGAGCGTGGGCCGCGGGAACGCCGTGAGGATGACCTCGGCGCCCTGCTCCTGGGCCAGCTTCGCGGTGTGGAAGGCGATGGAGGACTCCATCAGCACACCCGTGACGAGGATGCGCTTGCCGGCGAGGATTCCACTCATGTGATCAGTGACCCATGCCCAATCCGCCGTCAACGGGGATGACGGCTCCAGTGATGTACGAGGCGTCGTCGGAGGCGAGGAACCGCACCGCGGCGGCGATCTCCTCCGGCTGCGCGTAGCGCCCGAGCGGCACCTGCGAGACGATCCCGGCGCGCTGCTCCTCGGTGAGCACCTGGGTCATGTCGGTGTCGACAAAACCGGGGGCGACGACGTTGAAGGTGATGTTGCGCGAGCCCAGCTCGCGGGCGAGGGAGCGCGCGAAGCCGACGAGACCGGCCTTGGAGGCGGCGTAGTTGGCCTGGCCGGCCGAGCCGAGCAGCCCGACGACGGAGGAGATGAGGACGACGCGGCCCTTCTTCGCCCGCAGCATGCCGCGGTTGGCGCGCTTGACCACGCGGAAGGTGCCGGTGAGGTTGGTGTCGAGGACGGACGTGAAGTCCTCCTCGGACATGCGCATCAGCAACTGGTCCTTGGTGATGCCGGCGTTGGCGACCAGCACCTCCACGGGACCGTGCTTCTCCTCGATCTCCTTGTAGGCCTGCTCCACCTGCTCGGCGTCGGTGATGTCGCACCTGACCGCGAGGCAGCCCGCCTCGGTCAGGACCGCCGGGGGCTCCCCCGAGCGGTAGGTGATGGCCACCTTGTCGCCGGCGTCGGCGAACGCGCGGGCGATGGCGAGGCCGATGCCCCGGTTTCCTCCGGTGACGAGAACCGAGCGGCTCAACGGATCACCCTTTCCCTGTTCGGTCTGGTACGCCTTGCAAACTATCGGTACCGGACACCGGACGGGGAATCGGGCCCTGACAGCGCCGTACGGCCACCGCTGTCGGGTCCCTACAGAACCCGGCGGGCCGCTTCCGCGTCGAACCCGCTGGCAACGGCACCCCGCGGCGCGACATGATCGGGGCGTTCCGTCTCGACGACAGGAGACATTCCGTGCCTCATTCCATCGACGCGGCGTTCACCGCGCTGCCGTTGCGCGCGCTGGCCGACGCGGCGCTCGCCCGGGCCCGCGCGCTCGGGGCCGAGCACGCCGACTTCCGCCTGGAGCGCGTGCGCAGCGCCTCGTGGCGGCTGCGCGACGCCAAGCCCTCGGGCTCGTCCGACACCACCGACCTCGGGTACGCGGTGCGGGTGGTGCACGGCGGGGCGTGGGGGTTCGCCTCCGGGGTGGACATGACCATGGACGCGGCGGCCCGGGTGGCCGGGCAGGCGGTCGCGATGGCGAAGCTCTCCGCGCGGGTGATCGCGGCGGCCGGCTCCGACGAGAGGGTGGAGCTGGCCGAGGGGCCGGTGCACGCCGAGAAGACGTGGATCTCCTCGTACGAGGTGAACCCCTTCGAGGTGCCCGACGAGGAGAAGTCCGGGCTGCTGGCCGACTGGAGCGCGCGGCTGCTGCGCGCGGACGGCGTGGCGCATGTGGACGCCTCGCTGCTCACCGTCCAGGAGAACAAGTTCTACGCGGACACCGCCGGCACGGTGACCACCCAGCAGCGGGTGCGGCTGCATCCGCAGCTCACGGCCGTCGCCGTGGACGGCACCTCCGGCGAGTTCGACTCCATGCGCACCATCGCGCCGCCGGTGGGCCGCGGCTGGGAGTACCTGACCGGCACCGGCTGGGACTGGGACGCGGAGCTGGAGGAGATCCCGGGGCTGCTGGCGGAGAAGATGCGCGCGCCGGGCGTCGAGGCGGGCCGCTACGACCTGGTCGTGGACCCGTCGAACCTGTGGCTGACCATCCACGAGTCCATCGGCCACGCCACCGAGCTGGACCGGGCCCTCGGCTACGAGGCGGCGTACGCGGGGACCTCGTTCGCCACCTTCGACCAGCTCGGGAAGCTGGCGTACGGCTCCTCGGTGATGAACGTGACCGGCGACCGCACCGCCGAGCACGGGCTCGCGACCATCGGCTACGACGACGAGGGCGTGGCGGCGCAGAGCTGGGACCTGGTGAAGGACGGCACCCTGGTCGGCTACCAGACCGACCGCCGGATCGCGAAGCTCACGGGCCTGGGGCGTTCCAACGGCTGCGCCTTCGCCGACTCCCCCGGGCACGTCCCGGTGCAGCGGATGGCGAACGTCTCCCTCCAGCCGGACCCGGGCGGGCTGTCCACGGAGGACCTGATCGGGGGCGTGGAGCGCGGGATCTACGTGGTCGGGGACCGGTCCTGGTCGATCGACATGCAGCGCTACAACTTCCAGTTCACCGGGCAGCGCTTCTTCCGCATCGAGAACGGGCGGCTGGCCGGGCAGCTGCGGGACGTGGCGTACCAGGCGACGACCACCGAGTTCTGGGGCTCGATGGAGCAGGTCGGCGGCCCGCAGACCTATGTCCTCGGCGGCGCGTTCAACTGCGGCAAGGCCCAGCCGGGCCAGGTCGCGGCGGTCTCCCACGGCTGCCCCTCCGCCCTCTTCCGGGGCGTCAACATCCTCAACACGACGCAGGAGGCGGGTCGATGAACGAGCGCACGGACCACAGAGCCCCCTGCCGGGGGTCCGGGGGGCGTCCCCCGGGCGAACACAGTCTCAACACGACGCAGGAGGCCGGCCGATGAACGAGCGCACGGACCACAGAGCCCCCTGCCGGGGGTCCGGGGGGCGTCCCCCGGGCGAACACAGTCTCAACACGACGCAGGAGGCCGGCC
>NZ_JBEXXN010000064.1:0-10923 GCF_040630445.1 Streptomyces sp. NPDC005805 | reverse complement strand
CCGATGAGCCCCCGGATCACCAAGCCGCACGAGATCGTCGAGCGCGCCCTGGAGCTGTCCACGGCGGACGGCTGCGTCGTCGTCGCCGACGAGCAGTCCTCGGCGAACCTGCGCTGGGCGGGCAACGCCCTGACCACCAACGGCGTCACCCGCGGCCGGACCCTCACCGTGATCGCGACCGTGGACGGCGCCGAGGGCACCGCCTCCGGCGTGGTCTCGCGCTCCGCGGTCACCGCGGAGGAACTGGAGCCGCTGGTGCGCGCCGCCGAGGCCGCCGCGCGCGGTGCCGGGCCCGCCGAGGACGCCCAGCCCCTGGTGACCGGGGTGCCCGCCTCCCCGGACTTCACGGACGCGCCGGCCGAGACCTCGTCCGCCGTGTTCACGGACTTCGCGCCGGCCCTCGGCGAGGCGTTCGCCCGGGCCCGCGCGGGCGGCCGGGAGCTGTACGGCTTCGCCAACCACGAGCTGACCTCGACCTACCTCGGCACCTCCACCGGTCTGCGGCTGCGGCACGACCAGCCGAGCGGCACCCTGGAGCTGAACGCCAAGTCCCCGGACCGCGCCCGGTCCGCGTGGGCGGGGCGCTCGACGCGGGACTTCAAGGACGTGGACCCGGGGGCCCTCGACGCGGAGCTGGCCGAGCGGCTCGGCTGGGCGGAGCGCCGGATCGAGCTGCCGGCAGGCCGCTACGAGACCCTGCTCCCGCCGACCGCCGTGGCCGATCTGCTGATCTACCAGCTCTGGTCCTCGGCGGCCCGGGACGCGGCGGAGGGCCGCACGGTCTTCTCGCGTCCGGGCGGCGGCACCCGCGTCGGCGAGAGCCTGTCGCCGCTGCCGCTGACCCTGCGCAGCGACCCGCACGAGCCGGGCCTGGAGTGCGCGCCGTTCGTGATCGCGCACTCCTCCGGCGACGACGCCTCGGTCTTCGACAACGGGCTGCCGCTGGCGCCGACCCGGTGGATGAGCGACGGGAAGCTGGAGCGCCTGGTCACCACCCGGCACAGCGCCGGGCTGACCGGTCTGCCGGTGGCCCCGGCCGCGGACAACCTGATCCTGGACGCGGGCGGCGAGCGCTCGCTCGCGGAGATGGTCGCGGCCACCGAGCGGGGTCTGCTGCTGACCTGCCTCTGGTACATCCGCGAGGTGGACCCGGCGACCCTGCTGCTCACGGGCCTGACCCGGGACGGGGTGTACCTGGTGGAGAGGGGCGAGGTCGTCGGCGCGGTGAACAACTTCCGCTTCAACGAGTCCCCCGTGGACCTGCTGGGCCGGGCCTCGGAGGCCGGGCGCACCGAGAAGACCCTGCCGCGCGAGTGGGGCGACTGGTTCACCCGGGCGGCGATGCCGGCGCTGCGGGTGCCGGACTTCAACATGAGCTCGGTGAGCCAGGGCGTCTGACACCGGGCCGGGCCGCGAGGCCCGGCCCCCGGGGGCCATAGACTGGCTGCCACGATCCACCCATCGATCCACCCATCGATCCACGCACATCGATCCACGCACGCGTGTGCGCACCCGAGGAGACCGAAGAACCGTGACGGACATCGTCGACGAGCTGACGTGGCGCGGGCTGATCGCCCAGTCCACGGACGAGGACGCTTTGCGCAAGGCTCTCGCGGACGGTCCCGTCACCTTCTATTGCGGCTTCGACCCGACCGCGGCCAGTCTGCACGTCGGGCATCTGGTGCAGGTGCTGACCGTGCGCCGCCTCCAGCAGGCCGGGCACCGGCCGCTGGCGCTGGTCGGCGGGGCGACGGGCCAGATCGGCGACCCGCGGCCGACGGCGGAGCGCACCCTGAACGACCCGGAGACCATCGCCCAGTGGGTGACCCGGCTGCGGAACCAGATCGAGCCGTTCCTCTCCTTCGAGGGCGAGAACGCGGCGGTCATGGTGAACAACCTGGACTGGACCGCGGGCATGTCCGCGATCGAGTTCCTGCGGGACATCGGCAAGCACTTCCGCGTCAACAAGATGCTCACCAAGGACTCGGTCGCCCGCCGGCTGGAGTCCGAACAGGGCATCAGCTACACCGAGTTCAGCTACCAGCTGCTCCAGGGCATGGACTTCCTGGAGCTGTACCGGCGCTACGGCTGCACCCTCCAGCAGGGCGGCAGCGACCAGTGGGGCAATCTGACGGCCGGGCTGGACCTGATCCACCGCCTGGAGCCGGACGCCCGTGTCCACGCGCTGGCGACGCCGCTGATGACCAAGGCGGACGGCACCAAGTTCGGCAAGTCCGAGGGTGGCGCGCTCTGGCTGGACCCGGAGATGACCACGCCGTACGCGTTCTACCAGTACTGGCTGAACACGGACGACCGGGACATCTCCCGCTTCCTGCGGATCCTGTCCTTCCGCTCCCGTGCGGAGCTGGAGGAGCTGGAGCGGCAGACCGAGGAGCGCCCGCAGGCGCGCGCCGCCCAGCGCGCACTGGCCGAGGAGCTGACCACCCTGGTGCACGGCGCGGACCAGTGCGCGGCGGTGGTCGCCGCGTCGAAGGCGCTGTTCGGCCAGGGCGAGCTGGGCGACCTGGACGAGGCGACGCTGCGCGCCGCCCTCGCCGAGCTGCCGCACGCCCGGGTGACGGAGCTGCTGCCGGTGGTGGACCTGCTGACCGAGGTCGGTCTGGCGCCCAGCAAGTCGGGGGCGCGCCGCACGGTCAAGGAGGGCGGCGCGTACGTGAACAACGTGAAGGTGACCGCCGAGGACGCGGTCCCGGCCGCCTCGGACCTGCTGCACGGGCGCTGGCTGGTGCTGCGCCGGGGCAAGCGGAACCTGGCGGCGGTCGAGGTCGCGGCCGGCTGAGCCGGACGGGTGAACGGCGGAGGCCGGGCGGACGAGGTGTCCGCCCGGCCTCCGCCGGTTCTCCGGGTCTGCCGGGTCTGCCGCTAGGCGCGTTCGCGCCTGCCGCCCTTGATCGAGGTGTACGCCATGTCACCGAGGAAGACGATCACGATCGCCGCCCCGAGCTGGAAGATGTGCCGGCCCCAGTCGATACCGGGGGTGGACTCGATACCGAACGCCCTGGCCAGGGCGTTGCCCGCGATGGCACCGAGAATGCCGAAGATGGTGGTCAGCCAGAGGGGACTGTGCTGCTTGCCCGGGATGATCGCCTTCGCGATCAGGCCGAGCACGAATCCCACGATGATCGCCCACAACCAGCCCATGGCTGCCTCCTTGTACGGCTCCGCGTGAGCAGTTACGCCTGCCAGTGTCGTGCCGCTCACGCTGCGCCGCACCTCGGGGCCCCGCGCCGGGCCCGCGACGACCGCCCGGCGGGGGCCGCCGGCCACCCCCTCTCGTGGGGCGCGGGGCCGCGGCGTACCGTGGTGGCGGTCAGGGCGGCTGGTCCGGGAACGCCCGGCACGGGACACGAGGTGGTGGGGCGTGATGCTCAAGCGCGGCGAGGCCGAGGTCTTCCGGATCACGGGTGCGCGGCAGGGGCTCGCCGACGACGTGCGGGGCCGGCAGCGGCGCTATGTGATCTCGATGTCCGTGCGGACCGTCTCCGTGATCCTCGCGGCGGCGCTGTGGGACGTGGAGCGGTATGTCGCCGTGGTGGCGCTGGCCCTCGGTATCCTGCTCCCGTACATCGCGGTGGTGATCGCCAACGCGGGCCGGGAGAACGCCCCTTCGCTGCCGTCGGCGTATGTGACGGCAGCCCCGCTGCCGCCGATGATCGCCCCGGCGGGGGCCGAGGCCGCGGCGGAAAACGAGCGCTTCGAGAACCTCAAGAAAACCTCAGATCAATCATGAAGTTCCTGTGCACGCCGAGCCGTTGCTCGTGACATACTTCGTACGCGCTCCGCATCCCCCGTCGGAGCGACGGACCGACGCCGGGCAGCTCCCCCCGTGGCTGCTCGGCGTCGCCATGCGGGGACAATGACCGGGTGAACGACGAGACGCCGATCTGTTCCGCGAAGGGCTGCCGGGTGCCGGCCGTCTGGGTCCTCGCCTGGAACAACCCCACCCTGCACACGCCCGAGCGGCGCAAGACCTGGCTCGCGTGCGAGGAGCACCGCGAGCATCTGTCGCAGTTCCTGGGGGTGCGCGGCTTCCTCAAGGACGTGGTGACGCTGCCGGAGTGGGAGCGCCGGCAGGCGGAGGACACTCCGTAGCCCCCCGCACACCCCGTAACGCCCCCGGGCGTGCGCCCCGGCCCGACGGCCCGGTGCGGCGGTCAGCCGCCGATCGCGGACATCGGGCGGTCGGGCTGGAGGAACGAGGGGTCGTCCAGACCGGATCCGGCCTTCTTTCCCCACATCGCCCGCTTCCAGATCGCGGCGATCTCCTCGTCCGGCGCCTCCGAGCGCAGGGCGGCCCGCAGGTCGGTCTCCTCGGTGGCGAAGAGGCAGGTGCGCACCTGTCCGTCGGCGGTGAGCCGGGTGCGGTCGCAGGCGCGGCAGAAGGGGCGGGTCACCGAGGCGATGACGCCGACGCGGTGCGGTCCGCCGTCGACCGTCCAGCGCTCGGCGGGGGCGGAGCCGCGCTCCTCGTCGCCCTCGGGGGTGAGGGTGAAGCGGGTGCGCAGGGAGGCCAGGATGTCACCGGCCGTGATCATGCCCTCGCGCTTCCAGCCGTGCTGGGCGTCGAGCGGCATCTGCTCGATGAAGCGCAGCTCGTAGTCGTTCTCCACGGCCCAGGCGAGCAGGTCGGGGGCCTCGTCGTCGTTGAGTCCGGGCATCAGGACGGCGTTCACCTTGACCGGGGTGAGGCCCGCGTCGCGGGCGGCGGCCAGGCCGTCCAGGACGTCGCGGTGGCGGTCGCGGCGGGTGAGGGTCTTGAAGACCTCGGGGCGCAGGGTGTCCAGCGAGACATTGACCCGGTCCAGGCCGGCGGCGCGCAGGGCCTCGGCGGTGCGGCGCAGCCCGATGCCGTTGGTCGTCAGGGACATCCGGGGGCGGGGCTCCAGGGCCGCGACCCGTTCGACGATGCCGACGAGGCCGGGGCGGAGCAGCGGCTCGCCGCCGGTGAAGCGCACCTCGGTGATCCCCAGCTCGGCGACGGCGATCCGGATCAGCCGGACGATCTCGTCGTCGGTGAGGAGGTCGGGCTTGGCCAGCCACTGGAGCCCTTCCTCGGGCATGCAGTAGGTGCAGCGCAGATTGCAGCGGTCCGTGAGGGAGACCCGCAGGTCGGTGGCCACACGGCCGTAGGTGTCGATGAGCACGGTGGGCCCCCTCCCCTGGTTCGCGGAACTGATGTGTTCGAGCCTACGCCAGTGGTCCGTCAGGGGGTCGGGCCGATTGGCACGAGGCACGGCACGGCCGTGTCGTAGGGTCCTACGACACGGCCGTGGCGGGGTGCGGGTCGCGGGGAGGGTCAGTGGGCGCCGACGCCCGTCAGGGACTTGACCTCCAGTTCCGCGTACTTGCCCTTGTCCGGCTCCTCCTTCGAGAGGAGCGAGCCGAGCCAGCCGAGCAGGAAGCCGACCGGGATCGAGATCAGGCCGGGGTTCTCCAGCGGGAACCAGGCGAAGTCCACATCCGGGAACATCGAGGTGGCCTTGCCGGAGACGACCGGCGAGAACAGCACCAGGAGCACCGAGGTGGCCAGACCGCCGTAGATGGACCACAGGGCGCCCTGGGTGGTGAAGCGCTTCCAGAACAGGCTGTAGAGGATCGTCGGCAGGTTGGCGGAGGCGGCGACCGCGAAGGCGAGCGCGACCAGGCCGGCCACGTTGAGGTCGCGGGCGAGGGCGCCCAGGGCGATGGAGACGACGCCGATGAAGACGGTGGCCCAGCGGGCGGCCCGGACCTCCTCCTGCTCGGTGGCCTGGCCCTTGCGGATGACGTTGGCGTAGATGTCGTGCGCGAAGGACGAGGAGGAGGCGAGGGTGAGGCCCGCGACCACGGCGAGGATGGTGGCGAAGGCGACGGCGGAGATGACGGCGAGCAGGATCGCGCCGGCCGCCGAGTCGGTGCCGCCCAGATGGAGCGCCAGCAGCGGGGCGGCGGTGTTGCCCGCCTTGTTGGACTCGGTGATGGTCTCCGGGCCGACGATCGCGGCGGCGCCGAAGCCGAGGGCGATGGTCATCAGGTAGAAGGCGCCGATGATGCCGATGGCCCAGATCACGGACTTACGGGCGGCCTTGGCCGTGGGCACCGTGTAGAAGCGGATCAGGATGTGCGGCAGACCGGCGGTGCCGAGGACGAGGGCGATGCCGAGGGAGATGAAGTCCAGCTTGGAGGTCTCGGTGACGCCGTACTTGAGGCCGGGCTCCAGGAAGGACGCGCCGTGGCCGCTGTTCTCGGCGGCCTTGCCGAGCAGGTCGGAGACGTTGAAGTTGAACTTCCACAGCACCAGGAAGGTGATCAGCAGGGTGCCCGCGATCAGCAGGACGGCCTTGACCATCTGCACCCAGGTGGTGCCCTTCATTCCGCCGATGGTCACATAGACGATCATCAGCAGGCCGACCAGGGCCACGATCGCGATCTTCCCGGCGTCGCTGGTGATGCCGAGCAGCAGGGAGACGAGGACACCGGCGCCCGCCATCTGCGCCAGCAGGTAGAAGATCGAGACGACGATGGTGGAGGTGCCGGCGGCGGTGCGGACGGGCCGCTGGCGCATCCGGTAGGCGAGGACGTCGCCCATCGTGTAGCGGCCGGAGTTGCGCAGCGGTTCGGCGACCAGCAGCAGGGCGACCAGCCAGGCGACCAGGAAGCCGATGGAGTAGAGGAAGCCGTCGTAGCCGAAGAGGGCGATGGCGCCCGCGATGCCGAGGAAGGAGGCGGCGGACATGTAGTCGCCGGAGATCGCCAGGCCGTTCTGGAAGCCGGTGAACTGGCGGCCGCCCGCGTAGAAGTCGGCCGCGTCCTTGGTCTGACGGCCGGCCCAGACGGTGATGAACAGGGTCGCGACGACGAAGGCCGCGAACAGGGTGATGATCAGCGGCCGGTGCTCGGTGGTGGCGTTCGACGCCGCGAGCTGCAGCACGGGGCTCATACGCCGGCCTCCATACGGGACTTGATGGCGTCCGCCTTCGGGTCGAGCTTCGCGGAGGCGTGCCGCGAGTAGAACCAGGCGATGAGGAAGGTGGTCAGGAACTGGGCGAGCCCGAGGACCAGGGCGACGTTGATGTTGCCGAAGAGCTTGGTGCCCATGAAGCCGCCCGCGTAGTTGGACAGCAGGACGTACAGCAGGTACCAGGCGATGAACGCGACGGTCAGCGGGAAGGCGAAGGAACGGTAGGCGCGGCGCAGTTCGCCGAATTCCGGACTTTCCTGCGCCTGGACGAACTGCTCCGTCGTGGGCTGGGCCGGGCTGGGGACCGAGCCGCTCGGGGGCGGCGGCGGCGCATCGGTGGTCACGGAATCTCCTCGCGACGCGGAAGTGACGGTGGTCAGGGACGTGATGCCTGCGGGGGTGGCCTGTTGTCGTTCCACTCCCTGACAACGGCACGGCGGCCGCGGCGAACCGGTTCACGTCCGGTCTTTTTCCTTCGCGTTCCGTATCCGCCGTGTTGTTTTGCCTTCCTGGATCCATTGAAGAGCTGACATGATCGGCGATAGCTTCACTCGTCATGAACCCGCCCATTCGCAAGGGGTGTCTGGGCGGTTGTCACGGATGATGTGGAGAACCCATGGCTCATCTGGGATCCGGACGACGGCGCGCACTCGCGCTCCCCGTCGGTCTGGCACTCACGGCATCGCTGGGCTTCCTGCCGACGGGTACGGCGTCGGCAGCCGTCGCCGAGGATGTCCCCGCCGCGGTCTCGACGGACGGCCCCAAGCTGTCCTACGTGGTGAACGTGAAGAACGGCGGCGACAAGAAGGCCGTCAAGAAGGCGATAGCCAAGGCCGGCGGCACGGTCGTCCACGCGTACGACCAGATAGGCGTGATCGTCGTCCACTCGCAGAACCCGGCGTTCGCGCAGTCGGTCCGCCAGGTCCGCGGGGTCCAGTCGGCGGGTGTCACGCGCACCACGCCCATCGCGCCCGCGAAGGACATGGCCATCGAGTCGGAGCGCCCGCTGGCGGCGGCCGAGGCGAAGGCCGCGGCCGAGAAGGCGGTGGACGGCCAGGACCCGCTGGAGCCGCTGCAGTGGGACCTGCCCGCCATCAAGGCGGACAAGGCGCACAAGAAGTCGCTCGGCAGCAAGAAGGTGACCGTCGCGGTCATCGACACGGGCGTGGACGACACCCACCCGGACCTCGCGCCGAACTTCGACCGCAAGGCGTCGGTGAGCTGCGTCGGCGGCGTGCCGAACAAGGCCGACGGCGCCTGGCGTCCGGGCCCGGGCGAGTCCGACCACGGCACACATGTCGCGGGCACCATCGCCGCCGCGAAGAACGGCGTCGGCATCACGGGTGTCGCGCCGGGCGTGAAGGTCTCCGGCATCAAGGTCTCCCAGCCGGACGGCTTCTTCTACACGGAGGCCGTGGTCTGCGGCTTCGTGTGGGCGGCGGAGCACGGCGTGGACGTGACCAACAACAGCTACTACACCGACCCGTGGCTGTTCGCCTGCAAGAACGACGCCGACCAGAAGGCCCTCGTGGAGGCCGTCTCGCGCGCCGCGGGCTACGCGGAGCGCAAGGGCGCGGTCAACGTCGCGGCGGCGGGCAACTCGCGGATGGACCTCGCCGCGAAGGAGATCAAGGACACCACCAGCCCGAACGACTCCACCCCGGTGGAGCGGACGATCAACCCGCGTGAGTGCCTGGACATCCCGACGCAGATCCCGGGCGTCGTCACGGTCTCGGCGCTCGGCGCGAAGGGCCTGAAGTCCTCGTACTCCAACTACGGCAAGGGCGTCGTCGACATCTCCGCACCCGGCGGCGACTCGACCGCCCTCCAGCCGCCGGAGGGACCGGCGATCGACGGCCGCATCCTCTCCACGCTGCCCGGCGGCGGCTACGGCTACAAGGCCGGCACCTCGATGGCCTCCCCGCATGTCGCGGGCGTCGCCGCGCTGGTGAAGTCGACCCACCCGTACGCGCCTCCGGCGCTGGTGAAGGGCCTGCTGTACGCCCAGGCCGACGACACCGCGTGCACCAACCCGTACGACATCAACAACGACGGGACGGTCGACGCGGTCTGCGAGGGCGGCAAGCGCGACAACGGCTTCTACGGCACGGGTGTCGCGGACGCGCTGGACGCGGTCCGCTGGTAGTCGTGCCCGGGTGACCCACCCGGCCCGGAAGGGGCCCGGCGCGTCCGCGCGCCGGGCCCCCTCCGTGTGCGCGGCCGTTCGCGTGCGGGGGCCCGGCGGGCCCGTCTCACGTGCGGGGCCGCTCGTGTGCGGGGCCATTTCGCTTGCGGGGCCATTGCGCGAACTGTGGCCTTCCTCTCTGACGGGGCCGTCGGCAGGCCCGAATCGCTTCCGTACAGGGGGACTTGGCGCGCGAGGCGCCGCCGTACCGTCCGCCGGCGGGCCCGGCCCGGGCCCGGCGGCGCGGTGGGACACTGGCCGCATGAACGAAGACCGCCCCGCCCAGGGCACGGCACCGGTGGACGGCGTGGCCGAGGTCTGGGCCGCGCTCGGCGGGAGCCCCGGGCCGCCGGAAGGACTGGTCGTCACCGGCCGGGCCGGTCTGCCGGGGCGGCTGCCCGCACAGGCGCTCGCCCGCTCCTGCGTCGCGGTCTGCTCGCTGGCCGCCGCCGAACTCTCCGCGCTGCGCACCGGCGGCCCCGTCCCGACCGTCCGGGTGGACGACGACGCCGTGGCGACCGCCTTCCTCGGCGACCGGCTGGTGCGCGTCGACGGCCGGACGCCCACCACCTTCGCACCCCTGTCCCGCTTCTGGCGCACCGCCGACGGCTGGGTGCGCACCCACGCCAACTACCCCCACCACCGGGCCCGGTTGCTCGCCGCCCTCCGCCTGCCCGCCGACGCGGACCCGGACGCCCTCGCGGCGGCGCTGGCCGGGCGCCGGGCGGCCGAGGTCGAGGAGACCGTCTACGCGGCGGGCGGACTCGCCGTCGCCGTACGCACCCCCGGGCAGTGGGCGGCCCACCCACAGGGCGCCGCGGCCGCCGCGCACCCGCTGCCGGCGCTGCGCCCGGTCGGTGCGGAGTCCGCCCCGCGGGCCACCGCCCCCGCCCCGGCCGCGCTCCCCTGCGCGGGGCTCCGCGTCCTGGACCTGACCCGGGTCCTCGCCGGGCCGGTGGCCACCCGGACCCTGGCCCTCCTCGGCGCGGATGTGCTCCGCCTGGACCCGCCCGCGCTGCCCGAGGCCCAGGACGCCCACGACGACACGGGCCTCGGCAAGCGGTCCGCGCTGCTGGACCTGGCCCGGCCCGCCGACCGGGCCGTGTTCGAGGAGCTGCTCAGCTCGGCGGACGTGGTGGTCACCGGCTACCGCCCGGGCGCCCTGGACCGGTTCGGGCTGTCACCCGAGGCCCTGGCCGCCCGGCGGCCCGGCCTGGTGGTGGGCCGACTCTCCGCCTGGGGCCGGACCGGGCCGTGGGCCGGGCGGCGCGGCTTCGACAGCCTGGTGCAGGCGGCGTCGGGGATCGCGGTCACGGAGGGCTCGGGCCCGGACTCCCCCGGCGCGCTGCCCGCGCAGGCCCTGGACCACGGCACCGGGTATCTGCTCGCGGCGGGTGTGCTGCGCGCGCTGACGGACCAGCACCGGCGGGGCGGGGCACGGGTGGTGGACGTGGCGCTGGCGGGCACGGCCGCGTGGCTGACCGGCGGCGCGTACCGCCGCACCCCGGACCGCCCGGACTGCCCGGCTCCCGGCGAGGCGTTCGAGCCGGAGGAGCGGCTCACCGAGACGGACACCCCGCGCGGCCGGCTCCGCCACGCGCTCCCCGCCGTCGCCTACGACGGCGGCCCGGCCGGCTGGGCGTCCCCCTCCGGGCTGCTCGGCGCGGACCCGCCCGCCTGGCTCGGCTGAGAAAGTGTTGGGTAAGCCGTTGATCACTCGTGGTTGAGGTCTTCGGTGAGGCGTCGGGCTGCTTCGGTCTCGATGGGGCCGTGCGGC